>CAWVFK010000038.1:0-2731 GCA_963928595.1 Candidatus Coprosoma sp.
AGATTATATCAACATTTAGCAAACATTACATTAATTCTAACTTTGTGTTATAATTTTCTTGAATTTAACTGCAAGTTAATATATAATGGAAGTGTAATGTATAATTATACTAACAGACATGGGAGGTCGAATATGGACGAATTAAAGGCCATCAGAGCAAAAAATAAGTTTACTTGTGAATATATGGCTGATCATTTAAATATCAGTAAGCCTTTTTACTGGCAAATCGAAAATGGAAAGCGTAGACTTTCATATAAGATGGCAGTAAAAATAGCTAAAGTATTTAATTTGAAACCAGATGATATATTTTATGAGGATTTTAAAAACAAGGATTAACCTTGTTTTTTACTTGACAGAAAAGTGACTTTGTCAGCGACAACTTCAGTGATATATCTTCGGCCGTGTTCAGTTTCATAATTATAAGTTTCAACGCGACCTTTAATACCAATCAAATCACCTTTACTACAATATTCGCTGGTGCTTTTAGCAACACCTTGCCAAAGTTTACAATTTATAAAATCGGTGTCATATTCTCCTTCGGCATTTTTATAAGCTCTTGGAACGGCTAAGACTAATCTGACTACTGTTTTACCACTTTCTGTTTCATATAGTTCTGGATCATAAGCTAAACGACCCACTAAAACGATTTGATTCAACATCGTTTTCCTCCTTTCGAGGCGTTACTATACTCGTTTGTTTTAGGGAGTGCAAAAGGGAGAAATGTTGTTTTTAATTATAAATTATAGGCAATTTGGTAAATTTGCTTATAGTAAACTTGAACGTTTTTATATTATTTATAGTTAAAAAATGAAAAACACAAGTTTTTAACATTTTAGTTCAACTTGTGTTTTTTTAGCAGTTCCATCTTTATAATTAATAGTAACATTGGCAAATGTTTTAGTTTTGTCACATTTTTCTAAACCTTTTAAGTCATATTCTTCACCTGCTTTATTAGCGTCTTCTAAATCTTGTAAGGTTATTTTGTAAACATTGACACTATCGTTGGCGCTGACATATTTTTCAAAATAATCACGGCTAGCAGCGGCCATTTTGTTTTCTAGTTTGTGATTTTTAGTTTCATTATTTTGTAAGAATATGTAAGTTCCAATAGCTCCTACTATTAAAATAATTAATACGATGATTAAGACTACTTTCTTTTTCATTTTTATCCCCTTCCTAAAAGTAATTTTTTAATAGAGCATTTAATTCAACAGCGTATTCCATTGGCAAGTTTTCTCTAAACTCATCAATGAAACCAATTATTAATAATTCTTTTGCTCTTTCTTCATCTAATCCCCTACTCATTAAATAAAATAGTTTTTCTTCATCTAATTTAGAAACGGTAGCTTCATGTTCCAAATAAGATGATGAGTTTTCAACGATGTTTTTAGGTATAGTATCACTTTTTGACTCTTTATCTAATATTATTGTATCACATTTAATGGTACTTTTGGAATTAATAGCATTTTTGACTATTTTAACAGTACCTCGATAATTACTGATTCCACCATTTGCAGCAATTGATTTACTGATTATTTTACTAGTTGTATTTGGAGCCAAATGAATCATTTTTGCTCCCGCATCTTGGATTTGGTCTTTAGAAGCCACAGCGATAGATATACAGTCACCTCTAGCGCCTTTTCCTTTTAAAATACAAGATGGATATTTCATGTTTGTTTTAGAGCCAATATTGCCATCAATCCATTCCATAACACCATTTTCATCAACTATAGATCTTTTAGTAACTAAATTATAGACATTACTAGCCCAGTTTTGAATGGTCGTATATCTACAGCTAGCGTTTTTTCCAACAAATATTTCAACAACCGCAGCATGAAGTGAATCAGCAGTATGATAAACGGCGGTACATCCTTCCATATAATGGATATGACTATCATCATCAACAATAATTAAAGTTCTTTCAAACTGTCCCATGTTTTTGGTGTTTAATCTAAAATAACTTTGCAATGGTCTATCAATGGTGACACCTTTTGGAACATATATGAATGTTCCCCCACTCCAAACCGCACCGTTTAAAGCGGTATATTTATTCTCATCATATTTAACTAAGGTGTTAAAATATTTTTTAAATAAATCTGGATATTTTTTTAAAGCATCGTCGGTACTACAAAAAATTACTCCTTTATCTTCTAATTCTTTAATCATACTATGATATACCACTTCACTTTCAAATTGGGCACCAACACCGTTTAAATATTTTTTTTCAGCATCAATTAAGCCAATTTCTTCGAAAGTGTCTTTAATCGGACAAGATACCTTATCCCAGTTATCTTCAACTTTATCAGTTACTTTTTTGTAATAATTTATCTTATCAAAATCTATTTTTAATTCTGGTCCAAAGTTTGGATTAGGTATTTCTTTAAAAGCTTTATATGATTTTAATCTAAATTCTGTCATCCACTTTGGTTCTTTTTTTAATTTTGATATTTCTTTTATTTTTTTTTCATCTAACCCAAGTTCTCTACTCATTATTTTCACCTATAAACATTATACTATTTTTTATTAAAAATAAAAAGGAATTTTAGGGTTTAAATTTATAAAATAAGTGATAACAATTACCTAATTTAAAATGGCCTTGGTAACTTGCTACTACATTTTTACCATTTTCTATTTTACCTTTTTTAATTAACTTCATTTTTTTCTTAAATCTTTTTTTCGTATTATTTCTAATCTTTAAAACAATTTTATCTTTAATATAAAACCTAAAACC
>CAWVFK010000039.1:0-3800 GCA_963928595.1 Candidatus Coprosoma sp.
TAAAGAAAATGGAATAGTTATGGCTTGGGTTATTCCAAGTAGTAAAGATAATAGAAAATATGATTTATATATAGGTGCTAAAGCTGGGGGAATTGCGAACGAGAATAGTAGCAATTTATTTAATGATTTTGGCCAAATAACAAATATAAATTTTGGTGGTAATTTTGATACAAGTAATACAAACACTATTTCTCAGATGTTTTTTGGGTGTACCAATTTAGTTAATGTTGATGTAAATACTTTAGATGTAAGTAATGTTACAATAATGAATTCGGTTTTTAATAATTGTACAAAAATTGAACAGTTAGATTTTAGTACATGGGATACATCAAATGTGATTCAAATGGATGCGATGTTTTTGAATTGCACCAATTTAAAAGAGCTTGATTTATCTAATTTTAAAACAGAAAAGGTAACTAATATGATGAGTATGTTTCAAAATTGTGCTTTTTTAATTGAATTAAATTTAAGTAGTTTTGATACTAGTAATGTTATTAATATGAAAAGTATGTTTCAAAACATGTATAAATTAACAATATTAAATATATCTAGTTTTAATACAGCTAAAGTTACCGATTTTAGCTATATGTTTTGCGGCTCTACATTATTAACAACAATAAATTTGTGCTCTTTTGATACCAATAATGGAACAAATATGAATTTAATGTTTGCCCAAATACCTAATTTAAGACAAATAAAAGTAGGAACTAATTGGACAACTAAAAATGCTACAACAACTGATATGTTTTTAAATAGTGGCATATCTTCAGTAACGATTGGTCAATGTTAAAAAAACTTTAAAACATTAATAAGTTTTAAAGTTTTTAATTTAATAGATATATGGCAAATGAAAGGTAGGTGGCAAATATTAACCAAATTAAATATGGAAGGTTGATTAATCCAGAGAATTTATTAATTTTGTAAAATCTTTTAATCATAATAATCACTAGAACAATTAGAAGAAGGATCCATAATGAAGAAAATAAATACCATTTAAAAACAAAGAAGAAGATAGACCATAGTCCATTTACGATTAACTGGGTATAGTAAATGGTGTTATTTTGTTCATCTTGTTTATAAAAACTATAACCCATAATAATGTATAAAATAGTCCACACAATCGGAAAGGCTATACCTGGAGGAGAAAGAGGTGGTCTATTTAGATCTTGATAGTTCATAAATGGATTGATAATTAAACCGATTATCCCACCCATGATTACAGGAATCAAAATGTTTTTAATTAAGTTTTTCATTTTATCACCACTATTAATATATGTAATTAAAAATAATTTATAATTATGATATAATGAATTAGGTGATTCGAATGCAGAAAATATTAATCATTGAAGATGAGGTTAAGATTAGAGAAGAGCTAGCTAGTTTTTTAAAAAATAATGGATATGAAGTTTTGATTATAGATAAATTTGAAAATACATTAGACGATATTTTGAAAATGAATGTTGATTTGATTTTAATGGATATTAATATTCCAGGAGTTAATGGAATGCATTTGTGCAGGGAGATTAGAAAAGAGAAAAAAACACCAATTATTATTGTGACAAGTAGAAATAGTGAGATGGATGAGTTAATATGTATGAATTATGGGGCAGATGACTTTATAACTAAGCCTTATAATTTACAAATTTTACTTGCTCATATGGAAGCTGTTTTAAAAAGAAGTAAACCTGAGGTTAGTCATGTTTTAGAATATGAAGGAATGAAGGTTAATTTGTCTAAGGGAATTATTGAGTATAATGAAGAGAATGTTTTACTTACTAAAAATGAACTTTCTATTTTGACTTATTTACTTGAAAATAGGGGTAAGGTTGTTTCCCGTGATGATTTGATGAGTTATTTATGGAATAGTGAGATGTTTGTAGATGATAATACGTTAACAGTTAATATTACAAGATTACGTAAGAAATTAGAGGAATTAGGATTTAATGATGTTATCGAAACTAGAAGAGGATGGGGTTATATCATATTATGAAGTTTATTGATTATTTTAAAGAAAGAATTCCTTTGATTTTTATATATTGTGCGGTGGTTACTTTAATTACTATGATTTTGATGGTATTTAGAGTTTATTATACGGGCATTATGATGATTTTATTTTTGCTTATTATTTTAGGTTTATTTATGTTTTTTTATAGATTTTATCAGAAGAAAACGTTTTATGATAATTTATATAGTATTTTGAATAATATCGATAATAAGACATTAATACATGAGACAATGGATGATGTTTATTTTACAGAAGGTAAAATATTATTAGATGTTTTAAGAGAAACGGATAAATATAAAATTGAAGAGATAAATAAATATAAGTTTATGCAGGAGGAGTTTCAGGAGTTTATGGAGCTTTGGGTGCATGAGATTAAAACACCGCTTGCGGCAATCAATTTGATTACCGAGAATAATAAAAATAAAATTACAAATAGTATTAATGAAGAGGCTAAAAAAATTGATGGCTTTGTTGAAATGATTTTATTTTATGCGCGAAGTCAGATGCCAGAAAAAGATTATATGATTAAAAACTGTAAGTTAAATGATATAATAAATAAGGTGATTGTCCGAAACAAGAATAGTTTTTTAGCGAAGAATATTCGTTTAGATATGCATGATTTAGATGTTTCTGTGAGGACAGATAGTAAATGGATGGAATTTATTATTAATCAGATTGTGGTAAATAGTATTAAGTATGTAGAGAATAATCCACTAATAGAGATATATTCAATAAGTGATAAAGAAAGTGTTAGTTTGATTATTCGAGATAATGGGATAGGTATTAGTGCGAAGGATTTACCTAGAGTGTTTGAAAAAGGTTTTACTGGTGAGAATGGTAGAAGTAAATATAATTCAACCGGTATGGGACTTTATTTAGTTAAGAAGTTATGTTTAGCTTTAGGTAATAATGTTTTAACCACCAGCACGGAAGGTGAGGGAACGACAGTTAAAATTGTATTCCCGATAGGTTCGTTTACAAACCAGATGATAGGAGATGTAAATTATGGGTTTAAAGGTAAAGAGCAATAGAAATGAAAATGATGTTTTAAGTTTTAAAATTGATGATATAGATTTTACTTTTTCATTTGATAATATAGATAAAAAGATAAAATTAAATGAAAAAAGTACTATTTTATTAAAAGAAGCTGTAGAAGGTGATAGAAGACTTTCTAAAAACAAGAAGAAGATTGTAGCCGGGGATTATGAAGTTAAGTTAAATTCTAGTGAAGAAGTTAACAATCTTTGGATAGTAGCTTTTGATAAGTTAACCCAATATAAGTTGATTGAAAAAGAAGGCAAAGAATATGTTGTTACTTCTAAAGGTATGGAACATTACAAAACTCTTTAAGGAGTTTTTTTCTTACGAAAGTGTAAGAATTTGTAAGTTTAATAAATTGTTATATAAAAGATATGTGAGTATAATTAGTGGCAGAGGTGAGAAAAATGGATAAAATTTTAAAAGTTTCTAATGTTGAGAAGTATTATGGAAATCGTTCTAATTTAACTAAAGCGATTGATAATATTACATTTGATGTGGAGGAAGGTGAATTTGTTGGAATTATGGGAGCTTCGGGCTCTGGTAAGACAACCTTACTAAACTGCATTTCAACGATTGATAAAGTAACTTCTGGTCATATTTTAATTAATGGAACTGATGTTACGGAACTTAAAGGTGAAAAGTTAAACAAGTTTAGAAGAGAAGATTTAGGCTTTATTTTCCAAGATTTCAATTTACTTGATACTTTAACTGGTTATGAGAATATTGCTTTAGCTTTAACTATTCAAAATAGAAA
>CAWVFK010000040.1:0-29186 GCA_963928595.1 Candidatus Coprosoma sp.
GACGATAAGGTATTATTGCACTTAATATTTGGCCAAATGAAGAAAGATGAAATATTAGCTGATACTATAAGTGTGGACGATTATAGAGATTCAGCTTTAAAAATAATGGACGAAGAAAATATTCCATCAAATATCGATTATACATTTGAAGGATATAAATATACTTTAGATGGTGATAATATTAAAAGAAGTAAAGCGAGCTGCGAAGAGAATTACGTATCTAAATTATATGGTTATAGTGGAGTTAATGATTTAGAGGTCGATGTAATGGCTGGATATGTTAAAGATGGAAAAGTATATGATTTAAATGATAAAGAGATAGGTACTTATGATGAAGATGAATTAAATAATATTTTAGATAATGGTACTATGCAAGTTTATAATTATGAAAAAGTTAATGATGATTATAAATTAGTTAGTGTTGGAATAAAGTAAACATAAACAGTTTACTTTTTTCATAAATTTTGGTATAATCAAAGCCGAGTAATTAATTTACTCCTTGCTTTCTAAAAAAAGAAAGCCTAATGGCCATAAGGAGGTGGAAAAATGAGAAACTATGAAATCATGTTTATCGTTAGACCAACTTTAGGTGAAGATGAAGTAAAAAAAGTTGTTAAAGACTTTTCAGACATCATCACTAAAAACGGTGGTAAAGTAACGAAAGAAGAAAACATGGGACAAAGAGAATTAGCTTATGAAATTAAAGATTTCAAAAGCGGATATTATTTCGTTTTTGAAGTAGAAACTAAAGACGACAAAGCAATTAAAGAATTTGACCGTTTAGCTCTTATCAATAATGACATCGTTCGTCATTTAATTACAAAAGTAGAAGAGTAAGAAAAGAGGTAGTTTTATGAACAGAGTATGTTTAGTTGGTAGACTAACGGCAAAACCTGAATTAAGGTATACTGGTGGAAACGTTCCATATACTAGATTCAGTTTAGCAGTCAACCGAACTTTTAATAATGCCCAAGGTGAAAGAGAAGCCGATTTTATTAACATTGTAGTTTGGCGTCGTCAAGCTGAAAATGTAGCTAATTATTTAGATAAAGGTAGTCAGGTTTCTATTGAAGGAAGAATTCAAACTGGAAGCTACACTGCCCAGGACGGAAGTAAGAGATATACAACTGATGTTGTTGCTGATAATGTTCAATTCTTAGATTCACGTAGAAGTGCTGAAGCTAGAAATAATGCTACTCCATATGATTATCAAGATGCTCCAGCTGCCCCTACTAACGATGTTAATGTTGATGACGATCCTTTCGCTGATTTTGGGGATAATGTTTCAATTGATGATAATTTCTTAGAATAGGAGGATAGTTATGGCAGAATTTCGTAGAAGAAAAAGAAAAGTATGTCAAATGTGTGCTGGTAAGCATGTAAGTTATAAAGACGATACTGTAAAAAAATATGTCAGTTTAGATAAAGGTAAAATTTTACCAAGAAGAATTACTGGTGCTTGTGCAAGACACCAAAGATATATTGCGGGCGAAGTTAAAAAAGCTAGATTTATGGCTTTATTACCATTCGTAAAATAAGACATTTGTTTTTAAAGCAAATGTTTTTTTCTTAAAAATTTCACAAATTAATGTTATAATTAATCTAAAAGGAGGATGGCTTATGAATGAAACAAATAATGAAGCATCTTTAAAAGATATTGTAAAAAATGATTATCAAGAACAAACTATTTTAAATTTAAATATTCATGATAATAAAATAGGTCTAGCTAGTGACCATAGAGGTTTTAAATTAAAACAAAAACTAACAAAATATTTAACTAAAAAAGGATATACTGTCATTGACTATGGTTGCGATGATAAAACAAGTCATGACTATCCAGAATATGGTTTTAAATTAGGTAAAGCAGTCAGAGATGGTAAAGTTGAAAAAGGTATCGCTATATGTGGTAGTGGAATAGGCATAAGTATTGCTTGTAATAAAGTTGATAAAGTAAGATGTGCCAAAGTAGATAACATCAAAGAAGTCAAATATACCAGAAAAGATAACGATGCTAATATAATTGCCATCAATGGAAATATGCCATTATTTAGAGCTAAAGACATTACCGATGTATTTTTAAAAACACCTTTTAGTAATGAAGAGCGTCATAAAAGACGTATTGAAATGTTAGATAATTATAAAAACTAATGTCACTTAAAGGTTTCTTATACATTATAACGGTAATAATGACCATTTGGGCTTTAGAAAGTTTAAACATATCCGGCATATTTAAAAAGAATAGATATTATTCATCTAGGGTATTATATCTAATAGTCGCTATGGCTTTATCGTACTTAGTCGTAAATTTTTTCTATGATTTTTTCGAAAGCACGAGATTCATATAGAAAGGAACTAAGATATGAAAAAGCTTATTGTAGTAGCACTTTTAGTTATTATAATACCTTTTTTGTTTGTCAAAATATTTGTAAAAACAGATGAAATTAATTTTAAATATGTTACAAACAACGTCATTAGAGTTAAAGATGAAGAAACTGGAACAATTACTAAAGTTCCCTTTGAAGAATATATAACTGGAGTTGTTGCTGGTGAAATGCCCGCCACCTTTGAACTAGAAGCCTTAAAAGCGCAAGCCGTTGCTTCTAGAAGTTATGCCATGTATCAGATGACAGCAACTAAAGATAAAGAATATGATGTTGTAAATACTACTACCAATCAAGTATATTTAACTAATGAACAGTTAAAAGAAAATTGGCAAGATGAATACCAAGAAAAAATGAATAAGATAAAAAAAGCCATAGCTGAAACCAACGGTCAATATTTAACATATAATGGACAAATTGTCAATGCTATGTTTTTTTCGACAAGTGTTGGAGCCACTGAAAACAGTGAAGAAGTTTTCTCATCAGCGCTTCCCTATTTAAGAAGTGTGGAAAGTGTTTGGGATGAAGAATCCCCAGTCTATACCGATACTTATACCTTTACTTTAGAAGACTTTTATAACAAATTAAATTTACCTTATAATGATACACTAACCATCGAGGTAACATCTAAAACAAGTACCGGAAGAACCAGAACCTTAAAAATAAATGGTGAAGAATTAAATGGCCGCGATGTCGCCACAAAACTTTCATTAAGATCAAATTATTTTGAAATTATCCAAAATGAAAACAATGTAACAATCACAACTAAAGGTTTTGGCCATGGTGTTGGTATGAGTCAGTATGGAGCCAATGGTATGGCTAAAGAAGGTTATACTTACGATCAAATTTTAAAACATTATTATCAAAATACCGAAATTAAAAAAAATTAGTATAAAAAAACCAAAACTATCCAAAATGATAGTAGAGGTGAAAAAATATGAAGAAAATAGTGCTAAAAAAACAAGCTGTTTATGGTTTATGTATCGCCATAGGTACTTTGCTTTTAGGTGGATTATGGTATGCAGATATGTCCCAAAAATCATTAAACACCAATGCTGAAGAAGATCACATCTATGTTTCAAGACTATTTGATGATGGTGTCACATCAGTTGTTAATACGCAAAATGTTATTTCCAAACCATATACTAATGAAAGTATTAAAGCTTTAAATAGTTTCTATGACTATAGAGGTGATGAAAAATCACAGCAAAATGCCATAATAAACTATGATACCACTTATATTCAAAATAATGGTATTGCTTATGGTGGAATAGATGATACATTTGATGTTGTAAGTGTTTTGGCTGGTACAGTAACATCTGTTAAAGAAGATCAGTTAATGGGAAAAATTGTTACCATTGAACACGACAACAATATAATCACAACCTATCAAAGTCTAAGTGAAGTTACCGTTAAAGAGGGGGACACCGTTGCTCAAAGTACAGTCATTGGAAAAGCTGGAGAATCTAACTTAGAAAAAGATTTGGGTAAGCATGTTTTATTTGAAATATCAGTAGATGGTAACTATATCAACCCAGATAATTGTTATGGTAAAACTGCTGAAGAGTTAAAGAGTAATTAAAGCTCTTTTTTTATGCAAAAGTTTTGCAAATCAATTTGCAAAAATCAAAAAAATAAAAAGTTTTGCAAATGCACTTGCAAAACTTTAAAACTTTCTACTTTTCAATTTAGCTTAACTAGTATAAAATTTTATATAAAATATATGAACTTAATGAAATCCCAGTAATAAACATAATAGATTGGTTACTAAAAGAAGAATAATTCAAAAGCTGTTACAGAAATTAAACACTTTTTTCTTTTCTCTAAACATGAAACACCCTATAAATTTATATACTTAAATTGAAGGAGGTTTCATGGGAGAATTAATAAAAGAAAGAGTATATAAAGAAGCTTATTATATACTGAAAACAAAAAAGACATTAAGAGAACTTTCTAAAGTATTTAATCTTTCTAAAAGTACTATCCATAAAGATTTAAAAGATCGTTTAAAATCTATTGATTTAACACTATACAAAGAAGTACAAGAAATTTTTCAAAATCATATTCAAACTCGCCATATCAAAGGCGGCGAATCTACGAAAAAAAAGTATCAAAAAAAAGCATTAGTCGTATCCAAAAGGAGTTAGGTATGATATAATATTCTAAGAAAAAGGGTGATAATATGTTTTCAAAAGATATAGGAATAGATTTAGGAACAGCTAATGTTCTTATTTATATTAAAGGACAAGGTATCGTTTTAAATGAACCAAGTGTTGTCGCAATCGATGAAGAAACTAAAAGACCAGTTGCTGTTGGAACTACTGCTAAAGAAATGCTTGGAAGAACCCCAGGTCAAGTAAAAGCCATAAGACCAATGAAAGATGGGGTTATCGCTGACTTCGAAATAACTGAAATCATGTTAAATAACTTTATTAGAAAAGTTAATGGAAAAAGCTTCTTTGGTCGTCCAAGGATTTTAATTTGCTGTCCATCTAATATTACACAAGTAGAAAAGAACGCTATTAGAGAAGCTGCTGAAAAAACTGGCGCGCGAAAAGTATATCTAGAAGAAGAACCAAAAGTTGCCGCTGTTGGAGCTGGAATGGATATTTCTAAACCTAGTGGTAATATGGTTATCGATATCGGAGGAGGTACAACTGATGTTGCTGTTTTATCTTTAGGTGGTATTGTAACTTCTTCTTCAATCAAAATAGCTGGTAACGTTTTTGATAATGATATTATTAAATACATTAGAGAAAAATACAAATTACTTGTTGGAGATCGTACAGCCGAAGAAATTAAATTCCAAATCGGAACTGTTTTTCCTGGTTCAAAAAATGAAAAGATGGAAGTTAGAGGCCGTGACTTAGTTACTGGACTTCCTCATACAATCACTTTGACCTCTGAAGAAGTCGAAGAAGCTTTGAGAGAAAGTGCTTATGTCATTGTCAATACTGCTAAATCAGTTCTAGAACAGACTCCACCTGAATTATCTGCTGACATTATCGATAAAGGTATTGTCATCACTGGTGGTGGCGCACTATTAGACGGTATTGATCAACTATTAAGCCATGAATTAAAAGTTCCAGTATTTGTTGCTGAAAGCCCACTAACATGCGTGGTTGAAGGAACTGGTGTATTACTTGAAAACATTCCATTATTAGAAAGTGGTTTAAATAAAAATTATTAGTCCATAATATAACTAGAAAGGTGGTTTATATGGAAAAAACACAAACACAAATTTTAAAAGAAAAATTATTTAGACCTAAAAAAAACGGCTGGGAAAGTTTAAAAGAAAATGAAAAAAAAGATATCTTTAACTATGCCCAAGGCTATATAGATTTTATAAATGCAGCTAAAACTGAAAGAGAATGCGTCAAAAAAATCACTGAAATATTAGATAAACATGGTTTTAAAAACATCGAAAACACGGCTAACTTAAAAGCTGGTGACAAAGTATACTATATAAATAGATACAAAAACGTTTATGCAGCCGTCATTGGTTCAAGTGATTTAAGTAATGGTTTTAATATCGTGGGAGCTCATATCGATAGTCCAAGATTAGACTTAAAACCAAATCCACTATATGAAAGTGCAGAACTTGCCCTATTAAAAACTCACTACTATGGTGGAATAAAAAAATATCAATGGGTTAATATTCCACTTAGTATGCATGGCGTTATCATGAAAAAAAATAACGAAAAAATCGAAGTTAATATTGGTGAAAAAGAAGGTGAACCAATTTTCACTATTGCCGATTTGCTTCCTCACCTATCTTCACAGCAAGAAAAGAAAAAATTAAACGATGCCATTGCCGGCGAAGATTTAAATATTTTAGTTGGTAGTATTCCGTTTGATACTGATGAAGATATAAATGAAAAAGTAAAATTAAATATTTTAAATTTACTAAATCAAAAATATGGTATTGTCGAAAGAGATTTTGTCAGTAGTGAAATAGAATTTGTTCCAGCTATGAAAGCTAGTAGTTTAGGCTTTGATGAAAGTTTAGTTGCTGGTTATGGACAAGACGATAGAGTTTGTGCTTACACTAGCTTAACCGCTTTATTAGAAGTCGAAAATCCATCTAGAACCGCTATATGTTTACTTGCTGATAAAGAAGAAATTGGTAGTATGGGAAACACTGGTATGTCATCTAGAGTATTTGAATATTTCTTAAATGAATTACTAAATAAAACCATCGGCAATAAACCTGGATTATTAGATAGTTGCCTAAAATCATCTAGAGTTTTATCAGCTGATGTTACTGCAGGCTATAATCCAAATTTCCCAAGCATTTATGAAAAAAACAACGAATCATATATCGGTCATGGTATATCTGTAATTAAATATACAGGAAGTGCCTCTAAAGGTGGGGCTTCAGATGCCAATGCGGAATTTGTTGGTTACGTTAGAAACTTATTTGAAAAAAATGGTGTTGCTTATCAAAACAGTGAAATGGGTAAAATCGGCATTGGTGGCGGCGGAACCATCGCTTACATTTTAGCTGATAGAGGTTCCGATGTTATCGACTGTGGTGTTCCGGTTTTATCAATGCATTCACCATACGAAATAACTAGTAAATTTGATATTTATAATACTTATAAAGCTTATGAAGTTTTCTATAAAGACGAGTAAATCGTCTTTTTATGTGCTATAATATTGGTAAAGGAGTGGTTATATGACAATCACCAACATTATAGCTTTAGTAGTTGCTATTATTACTTGCTTTTGGGGTTATAAATTAAATAAAGGTTTAATTGCTATTTTCGGACTAATCCTCGGATTCGCCCTTGGAATTGAATATCTACCGAACCTTATCAATGACCAAACTATTGTCTATGTTGTTTCAGCCGTCATTGGTATAGCCGTTGGTTTTATATCTTATAATTTATATTTAGTAGGTATTTTCTTCTTATGTGGAGTTGCCGCATTTGTCCTTTGTGAAAACTTAGGTTTAGCCGAGAATCTTCAAACTATTATTGGCCTAGTTGCTGGTATAATTGCTGGAATCTTGGGAGTTAAATTCACAAGACCTATCATGATAATTTCCACAAGTTTAAGTGGAGCTTCTGTTTTAACTGATACAGCTTTTCAAATATTAAACTTTCAAAATAATACCTTAGCTTTCATCATATCTATCGTTTTAGCAGTATTAGGTATGATTTATCAGTTTAACCAAAAAGAAACAGATTAGCTTTATTATATAAAATATGGTAAAATATACTTGTTAGAGGTGAGTTTACGTGGGACAAGATGAAATTACAAAAATATTTCTCATGATTATTACAACATTTTTATTCGTAGCTATTTTAATTCCATTTATTAAAAAAATAGCTATCCATGTCGGGGCTTTAGATATACCAAACAAAAGAAAGGTTCATAGTAAACCTATGCCGAGATTAGGCGGCCTTGCTATTTTCTTAGGTTTCCTATTCGGCTATATGTTATTTGGTGAACCAAGTAGTACGATGAATTCCATTTTAATTGGTAGTTTTATAATTGTTTTAACCGGGGCCATCGACGATATAAAGCCATTAAAAGCATCAGTTAAATTTGCTGCTCAATTAATGGCCGCAATTGTCGTAACCTGCTACGGAAAATTATTAATTCAAGATATAACTGCTTTTGGATTTTATTTAGATTTAGGTATTTTTGCCTACCCTATTACCATTTTCTTTATCCTAGGTTGTCTTAACTGTATTAACTTAATCGATGGTTTAGATGGCCTAGCTGCTGGTATTAGTTCAATCTATTTTGCTACTATTGGTATTATATCAATCATTATGGGTAAAACCGGATTAGATTTTGTCCTAACTTTCATTATGTTAGGTTCAGTCTTAGGTTTCCTAGTTCACAACTTTTATCCAGCTAGTATATTTGCTGGAGATTCTGGTTCTCTATTCATGGGATTCATGATTGCTGTTATAGCATTATTAGGATTTAAGAGTGTTACTTTAACCTCATTAATTATTCCATTACTCATTTTAGCCATCCCAATATTAGATACCGTTTTTGCAATTATCAGAAGACTATTAAAAGGTGAGAAAATTTCTAAACCGGATAAATCACACTTACATCATCAATTATTAAATAAAAATTTCTCACATCGTACAACCGTATTAATTATATATGCTATTGATATTTTATTTGCTGCGGCTTCTATCATCTATGCGCTTCACGATCAGAAACTCGGTTATATCATATATGCTATATTAACAATTATCGTTGTCGTCTTTGTCTTAAAAACAGATATTATTGTGGATAAAGCCACTCTTCATAAAATACATCATAAAGAAAAATAATTATCGTTCGCATAATTATTTTTTTTACGTTCATAATATAAATGGTGATTTTATGGCAAAGGAAATGATGGAAATATTAGATGTAATTTTAAGGTGTTTAGTTTCTTTGGTTACTCTCTTCTTTGTTACTAAAATGATTGGGAAAAAACAAGTATCGCAATTTAGTTTATTCGACTACGTTATTGGTATTTCCATTGGAAACTTTGCCGCTGAAATGGCCATAAATTTAGATTCCGAATACTTACACGGAACTGTCGCGGTCATCGTTTTTGGCGTTGTTGCTTACTTCGTTTCAATCATTACTCTCAAAAATTTAAAAGCCCGAAAGTTTTTTATCGGCGACCCTACTATTATAATTGAAGATGGAAAAATCCTATACAAAAACTTAAAACGCGCCAAATTCGATGTCAACGATTTATTAGAAGAATGCCGTATTAATGGTTACTTTGATATATCTGAAATCGACTATGCCCTAATGGAAGCCAATGGTAAAATTAGTTTTTTACCTAAAACAGAATATCAACAACCTACTAATAAAGATATGAATATAAAAAAGGAAAAAGCCAGCTTGTGCGCTAATCTAATTATCGATGGACAGGTCATTCATGAATCTTTGAGAATCATGCATAAAGATGAAGATTGGCTTATGCATGAACTAAAAGTCAAAGGTTTCAAACTAGAAGATGTCATTTTAGCCACTTTAGATTTGTCAGAAAACTTCAAAGTTTACGGAAAAAACGTCAATTCGCAAAGTTATGATATTTTAAACTAGTAATATATTACTTAGGGTGCTATAATGATTTAGGTGATAAACATGAGACATTTTTGCGCATCGACATACGTTATTAATCCAGAAAATAAAAAAGTATTACTGGTAAAACATAAAGATTTTAATAAATGGCTTCAA
The DNA here is from genome assembly GCA_963928595.1 of Candidatus Coprosoma sp. Taxonomy (GTDB): domain Bacteria; phylum Bacillota_I; class Bacilli_A; order RF39; family UBA660; genus Coprosoma. The sequence goes on from CAWVFK010000040.1 coordinate 9,591, forward strand.
CCTGGTGGTCACATCGAAGATAATGAAACTCCGGAAGAAGCAGCCGTTAGAGAAGTTTATGAAGAAACAGGAATCAAAACAACTTTAATTGGTGAACATTTTCCAAGAGAAGATGATTTAATTAGGCCTCTCGGTATTCAGTGTAATCGTAAGGAAAATGGCGACAGAATGATCGATATTCTTTATGTTGGAACACCTAATAATCCAGATGCACCATTAAAACTAAATGATGAAAGTGCCGATATTGGATGGTTTTCAAGACACGATCTAGAAGAAATGTCTGTTTTCCCAGATGTAAAAATATCTGTTGACTACATTTTAAGAAACTATTTTGGTGGAATTGATGATTAAAGTAGTACAAATTAATAGTAAAACAGCTTTAGATAAATTTTATCGAAAGCTCTTTTTTTATAAAAGATTTTGGTTTAAAAAAACAAAATTCATTTTAGATAGTAATTTTGAAGAATTAATACCTATCGTTGAAGCCTTGAATATTAAAAAACGTAAGCAAAGAATAACCTATATATATGATACTGCTTGTCAGCAAATCGATGATCATTACCAAAATAAAAATATATGTGGTTTTAAAAATAATAAATGCTATGTTCAACAAAAACTAAATAACGGAACTTTTAACGGGTGCTGTCGTTACTGTATGTATCAAAGTTCAAAAGGATGTACAACTAAAAATCTTACGTGTAAATTATTCACCTGTTCAGAAGTCGAAAAAAGATGCCAAGTTATCAAGTTCAATGATTTGAAAATTCTCAACCTCTTATCCATTAGAAATAGAATGATCTTAAAATCCAATTACTTTTCTAAAAGAGAAGATATAATAAATGATTTATACTATGGTAGCTTTCTACTATGGGCTATCAGAATCGTCACCAGAATGATTATCACTTTTTATACATTAAAGCACCAAAAATAAGGACCTTTTTGAGTCTATTTAAATATTTACAATTGTTTTTAATCGTGTTATAATTGTTCGAGTAACGAAGTGAGGTAGTAAGTATGAAAGAGAGAAATATTGCGATAATTGCTCATGTCGATCATGGTAAAACAACTTTAGTTGATCAGTTGTTAAAACAGTCAGGGACCTTTAGAGAAAATGAAGAAGTTCAAACTAGAGCTATGGATTCTAATGACCTAGAAAGAGAACGTGGAATCACTATTTTATCTAAGACTACAGCGATTCATTATAAAGGTTATCGAATAAACATATTAGATACTCCAGGTCATGCCGACTTTGGTGGTGAAGTAGAACGTATCATGAATATGGTTGATGGTGTCTTACTAGTAGTTGATGCTTATGAAGGAACAATGCCACAAACGAGATTCGTTTTGAAAAAAGCTTTAGCTGCTGGTGTAACTCCAATCGTTGTTGTTAACAAAATAGATAAACCATCTGCTAGACCAGAAAAAGTTGTCGATGAAGTTATGGATTTATTCATTGAATTAGGTGCATCTTTAGAACAATTAGACTTTCCTGTTTTATATGCATCTGCTTTAAATGGAACCTCAAGTACTTCTCCAGATGTAAGTACTCAAGAAAAAACAATGGATCCAATTTTAGCTGCTGTAATTGAAAATATTCCAGCCCCTAATGTCGATGAAAATGGTCCATTCCAATTCCAACCTGCCCTACTTGATTATAATGATTTCGTTGGACGTATTGGAATCGGTGTTGTTAAAAGAGGTCATATTAAAGTAAATTCTACAGTTACATGTATGCGTTTAGATGGAACTAAAAAACAATTTAGAATTCAAAAGATTTTCGGATATTTAGGTTTAAATAAAATAGAAGTTCAAGAAGCTCATGCTGGTGACATTGTTGCTATTGCGGGACTTCCAGATATTTCAGTTGGTGAAACCGTTTGTGAAGTTGGTCATGAAGAAGCTCTACCACCTTTAAGAATTGATGAGCCAACCTTACAAATGACCTTTGGCGTTAACACCAGTCCATTCAGTGGCCGCGATGGTAAATTCCTAACCGCTAGACAAATCGAAGACAGATTAATGAAAGAAACTGAAAGAGATGTTTCTCTAAAAGTAAAACAAATCGATTCAGAATCATGGATGGTTTCTGGTCGTGGTGAATTACACTTATCAATTTTAATTGAAACTATGAGAAGAGAAGGTTATGAAATTGAAGTTTCTAAACCTCAAATTATCATTAAAGAAATTGATGGTGTTAAATGTGAACCATATGAAGATGTTGAAATTGAAGTTCCAGAAGAATATGTTGGACCAGTTATTGAGTCATTAGGTAATCGTGGTGGAACTATGGAAAATATGCAACCATTTGATAATCAAACAAAATTACTATATACTGTCCCATCAAGAGGCTTAATTGGTTTTACTACTGAATTTATGACTCTAACTAAAGGATATGGAATCCTATCTCATGCCTTCAAATCATATGAACCACTTTCAACTGGTAATATTGGTGAAAGAAAAGCTGGCGTTTTAGTTTCAATCGATAATGGTAAAGCAACAGCTTATGCTTTAGGTTCATTAGAAGATCGTGGAGTTATGTTTATTGCTCCTGGTACTGATGTCTATGAAGGTATGATTGTTGGTGAAAACAACCATGACAATGATTTAGCTGTCAATGTTACTAAAGGTAAACAATTAACAAATACCAGAAGTGCCAACAAAGATCATACAGTCGTTTTAAAACGTCCAAGAGAGATGAGTCTAGAAGTATGCTTAGACTATATTAATGAAGATGAATTAGTTGAAGTAACTCCAGTTACTTATAGATTAAGAAAGAAAATCTTAAATACTAATGAACGTAAAAAATTCGAAAATAAGAAAAATCCAAAATAAAAACTCCTAAAGGAGTTTTTATTTTATTCTAAATGGTCAATTGCATATTGAGCTTCTTCAGGAGTAAATTTTTCTCCATATTCGGAAACTAGCTGATCATATATTGCTGATTTAGACATTTTCATTGTCTCTTGATATGATTTTGCCTTTGCCAAAGCATTTGCATTCCAATCTGCTTCAATATTATCAATGGCATATTGTGCAGCATCAGCATCAAATTGTCCACCATATTCAGAAACTAACTGATCATATATACCTGCTTTAGACATATGCAAAGTCTTCGAATATGATTCAGCTTGTGCTAAAGCATTTTTTTGCTCAGTTGTTGGCTCTTTACCTAAAGAAAACTTGATAGTAACACTATCTCCTTCATAAACACTTTTATCTGCAGCGACACTTTGACTAATAAATCCACCTTTCTCAATAGTATCTGAGTATTCTTCTTCAATTTTACAATTTATTTTATTATCATTACACCAAGTATCGATATCTGCTTGTGTCATAGAACTAAAATCAGTAACTGTAACTTTATTTTTTGAACTAGACTTATCATTATTATTTTCAGTACTTTTTCCTCCTAAGGCTCCAATCACTACAACTATAGCTAAGACAATAAGTACAATTTGCCAAGTATTTAATCCTTGCTTCTTCTTACAATATGGACAAATTTTCGCCTTCTTATCAATTTCTTTGCCACAGCTTTTACATATTTTTGTATTTTTCATTTTAAATCTCACTCCTTTACTACAAAAATATATATTAAAACTCCTGTACTAGCAAGTCTTAACCAAATCTAATTTTACAAATATTGTTTCTACATTGATTATATAACTAAGGTTAAGAAATGTAAATATGAAAAAAAGTGAAAAAACAAAAACTCCCAAAGGAGTTTTTATTTTGCTTCAAAAGTTGTCTTAAATTTCACAGTATCTTTTTCTATATTATAAGTTGGAATAATTGAAACTATGTAACCATATTTATTTTCAAAGGAAATTCTAATATCTGGTGACTCATAATTAATGCTTTTTCTAATAATAATTTGACTTTCATTTACACTTTCTTCACTATAAAGTAAATCGACATCCATATATTTGTCATTTTCTTCTTCAATCTCATTAATTTTGAAATTGGTTACCTTTTCACCAAAATTTATAACGATATAATTAGAAGTCTTATCCAGTAAAACTGTTTGGTCATCACTATTAGCTTCGTAATTTTTCATATAATCAATCGTATAAAAGTCCTTATTTGTATACTTTTTAGTCAAATCTTGTAAATAAGTGTTTAATTCAGTATTATCAGCTACTTTTCCACCATATTTTAATTCATCATCACTTAAAGAAAAATAATAGATATCATTAGTCGTTTTAATTGTTAATTTATTAGCTAAATCTTTGTCCTCATCTTTTTCATAAGTATTATTAATTAATTTTTTTACTTCATCAAAATCTTCTTCATTAATTAAAATATCGTTGTATTTAATCTCTGTAATTTTTCCATTAATATCTAAAGTGCTTGAACAACCGGCCAATAAAAAAATTACCAGCAACATTATTATTTTTCGCATACACATCACCTATTTTTATTATGTATGTTTTTATAAAAAAAATACATTTTAAACAATATAGTATTTGACAAAACAAATAATAAATAATACACTTTCGTTATAAGCATTTATTATGAAGATTATTTCTTATAAATTTAAAAGGAGTAAAAATATGTCCTATCAATTATCTAAAAAAGAATTAAGAGAAAATAAATTAAAAAGAAAACAATTTAAGGATATTCCTAGAAATGATATATATATCATTTTAGATAGTTTAAAGTGTGCTCATAATGTAGGTACAATTTTAAGATTAGCAGATTCTCTACTAATTAAAAAAGTATATATCTGTGGTGATACAATCGTACCGCCTAACAAAAAAATTAGATCTAGTTCAAGAGGAGCAGAAAAATGGGTACCATGGGAATATCATGAAAATGCAGTTAATATAGCGAAATCCTTAAAAAAATGTGGTGTTCAAATAGTTGCTGTCGAAGTTACTAATGACAGCATAGATTATCGTGAATATAGTCCAAAAGGACCGGTCTGTTTAATACTTGGTAGAGAATATGATGGCGTATCACAAGAACTTTTAGATATAGCTGATTGTTCTATTCATTTGCCACTTCTTGGAATGGCTAATTCTATTAATGTATCAACAGCCGCCAGTGTTGTTATGTATGATGTTTATTCTAAACTAGAATTATTAAAACAAGAATCATTTGACTATAGTTCTAAATCAACTTCTAAAAACATAAATAGTTGAAATGTAATTGTTTAAATTGTGAGTAAAGTATTAATTTAATAAAAAAACACCTTAACAAAGTAAAAACTAACGTAAAGGTGTTTTATTGTTTTCACATTTTTAAATAAACTTTTCTATTTTAGACTTTGATTTTTCATTTTTAAATAATAATCGCGTAATTCTTTAAAGCGTTGATAGTGAATAATTTCTCTTTGTCTTAAAAATGATAGTGGACCTAAAATATCAGGATCATCAGTTAAGTCCATTAAGTGTTCGTAAGTTGCTCTCGCTCTTTGCTCTGCTCCCATATCACTTTCAATATCCGCAATATAGTCACCAGAAACTTTAATATATGTCATATTAAATGGATTACCAAAACTGTCTGATGGGAATAAATCACGACCAAATTGCGCATATTGACCATCTAACCCAGCAGCTTTCAATTCTTCCTTAGTTGCTCCTTTCATAAGTTGATAAAGCATGGCTGAGATAATTTCGACATGGGCAAGTTCCTCTGTCCCAATATCTGTAAGTAATGCCTTTCCTCTATCATCAGGCATGTTGTATCTTTGATCTAAGTATTGCCAAGCTGCCGCAAGTTCTCCTGCTGGACCACCATATTGTGTTAAAATACACTTTGCCATTTGTAAATTTTTCTTTTTAATATTTACCGGATATTGTAATTTTTTTTCATATTTCCACATATAAACCTCCTAATCGTTTTCCCATGGCCAAGGCATATTATTCCAAGTCCAAGGATACCCTTCGTTTGAATTTACTAAAAGTGGACCATATTTACTCTCATATTCGTTTTTAGCTGTCCATGCATCCGCACTAAATTGATTAAACAAATCGATCATTGCCCTATCGTTTGGATGTGTATCTAAATATAGATTAATATCATGAGCCGCAAAAGCATATGCATCTACTTTTGTTAAAAGTTCTGCTTGTTCATTTACTGGTTTAACATCATAAGGTCTAGAAAGCTTATATTGGTTAAATAAATTTGGAAACATATTTCCTCTAATAAAACCATTATATACATCATATAATTCATTTGGTGTTGTCTTGCCATCAAATCCACACTTGTTGAAATTCATATTATCGCCAGCTTGCTTACTGAGTTTTTTACTAAGCTCACTATTTTGAACTGGCATCTTAGCTTGAGGCATGGCTTCTGGATAAGCAATCATAAATTCATTCGGAAACATACCTCCCATATTCGCATAGTTATTCATCTAATTACCCCTTTCGTGATATTTTATGAATAAAAAAATAAAGAGTATAGGCTATTTTCTCGTGTTCGCTTGTTTATGAATCAAAAATTTAGTATTATATTTTGAAGAGGTGATAAAATGCGTCTTTATGATAAAGTAATTAGAATCTGCGGAACCACTGACTTTGTCAAAGGTTTAAATTACAAAGCCAACAAAGTAAAATTAATTAAAACCGAAGCCGAAGATAATTATCGCCATGCCTATTTTAAAGTAACATCAGAACGAATTGACAAAGAATATAATGTTTATATTAGTGTAGATAGAGAAAACGAAGAAATTTTAAAGTACACTTGTACTTGTCCAGAATATGAAAAAATGGATACCTGTAAACATGTTGCTGCCAGTATCCTTAAATATGAAGATGCCTTATTTGGTGATGATATCTTAGATCCGATCAATTATCAATTAGAACTCGGCTCACAAATTCTCGATAAATTCTATAAGCCAAAGAAATCCACCATAAAGCAAAAATTAAATTTAACCATTGATATCGAAATAGCTCAAAGTTATTATTATAACAATCATTTAAAAGTAAACTATAAAATTGGTGTTGATAGACCGTATACTTTAAATAATAAATATCGTAATTTTATGTATGCTTATTCCCAAAATAAGTCGTATAAAATATCAGCTAAGCTCACCTATGATCCCAACGAATACTATTTTGATAAAACTGATAAAAAGATATTGGATTATAATGTTCACATCTTCCAAAATGGTCATTATGAATGTATTATTACTGAAGATGAACTAGATGGCTTTATGGAAGTCTTAAAAGATAAAACTTTCACTTTAAATGGTAAAGAGTACCATGGATTTTTGGATGATAATCCATTTAATATTAACCTTACTAAAGATGAAACGAATTATACTTTAAGTATCGATAACATGGATGATTTTGAACCTATTATCGAAGGTAAAAATTACTTTTATAATAGTAAAAATATATATAAATTAGATGATGATATTTTTAAACTATATAAACTTTTATCGGAAAATGATATTGAAAGTTTCATGTTCTCTAAAAAAGATCTAGGTAAGTTTACTGGTGGTTTACTATCTTTATTAAAAGAGAATATTCACTTAGCTGATAACATCACTGAGATAACTATGCCATCTACCCCTACTGTCAAACTTTATTTCGACTTTTATTATAGTGCGGTTGAGTGTCAAATTAAATTAACCTATGGAAAAAAGGAAATAGACTATTTTTCTAAAGATCCAGGAATAGTCAGAAATAATGTATTCGAAAGTAACATTATCCAAAGATTATCAAATTTCGGCTTTACTGTAAATGGAGCGCACTTCACCCTAGAAGACATTGACTTAATCGGAGAATTCTTAGAAAAAGGAATCTATGAAATCAGTGAAGAATACGAAGTATTTACCTCTGAAAAGATCAAAGACACAAGCATTGTTAAGAAAACGGAAAATACTGTATCATTCTCTATTGGTAAAGATAATATTCTATCTTATAATTTTAATCTAGATAACATTGACCAAAATGAATTAACGGATGTCTTATCTTCTTTAAAAGCCAAAAAGCACTACCACCGTCTTAAATCAGGTGACATTATCGATTTAAATAGTGACACTAATCTTCAAAACCTAAACGAATTAACCGATGAACTAAATTTAACTAAAAAAGAGATTACTGAAGGTGAAGGAACCATTCCAAAGTATCGTGCTTTATACCTAGATAGTTTAAAGCATAACTACTCTACCCTAATTCATACCAATGATAATTTCGATAACCTAATTAATAAATTTTTAACCTATAAAGATAGCGATATTTCCCTTGATAAAAAAGAATTAAAAGTCTTAAGAGACTACCAATTAACAGGAGTAAAATGGCTTTATAACATTTATAAATCAGGCTTTGGGGGTATTTTAGCTGATGAAATGGGTTTAGGAAAATCTATTCAATTAATCTATCTAACTAAGCTAATTATTAAAGAAAATCCAAAAGCTAAAATTCTCATCGTCGCCCCTACTTCACTTATCTATAACTGGCAAAAGGAATTCGATAAATTTGGCTCAGAGCTAAAATATAAGGTGTTTGCTGAAAGTAAAACCCAAAGATTAAATGAATTAGACAACATTGATGATATAAACATATTGATAACATCGTACGGCTTAGTTAGAAATGACTTAGATAAATATAAACAAATCCCATTTGATTTAGTTGCCATCGATGAAGCTCAAAATATTAAAAACCCAAATACCGGTATATCTAAAGCAGTTAAAAGTTTAAATGCTAATATTAAATTTGCTCTAACCGGAACCCCTATTGAAAATAGTCTATTAGAACTTTGGAGTATCTTCGACTTCATCATGCCAGGCTATCTCGCCAGCAAAGATAAATTCCAATCATTATACAACATAAAAGAATTAGATAAAGAAGATAATAACTTAAATAGATTAAACACTCAAATAAGTTACTTTATTTTAAGAAGAAAGAAAAAAGACGTTGTCAAAGACTTGCCAGATAAACTTGAAAATAATATTTATATTGATTTAGGCAAAACCCAGAAAAAAGTTTATGCCGCTGAAGTACAAAAAACTAAAGAAGAACTAGATGAATTAATTCAAACTGAAGGCTGGACTAAAGCTAGATTTAAAATCTTACAATTACTCACTAAACTAAGACAAATATGTATCGACCCATCAATCATCTTTGATAATTATAAAGGTGAGAGTGCCAAAATAGATGAACTTCTTAAAATTGTTGAAGAAACTAAAGCCAACGGTCATAAAATATTAATCTTCACAACCTATAAAAAAGCTTTAGATTTAATAATTCCTAAACTAAACAATATCGGAGTATCTTCATATTATATAGATGGTAGTGTTTCATCTAAAAAACGTATGGAACTAGTCGATAAATTCAATAATGACAATACAGATGTCTTCATAATTACTTTAAAAGCTGGTGGAACCGGTTTAAACTTAACCTCGGCCACCGTTGTTATTCATCTAGATTTATGGTGGAATCCGCAAGTTGAAAATCAAGCAACTGATAGAGCCCACCGTATTGGTCAAAAAAATACGGTTGAAGTTATTAGATTAATTACCAAAGGTACTATCGAAGAAAGAATTTTAGAACTCCAAAATAAGAAAAGAAAACTTGCCGAACTATTAATTGATAATGAAAACCATACTGAAAATCAATTTTCTAAACTTACAGAAGATGACATTAAAATGTTACTTTCTATGGATAATGAATAGTAAAAAATGGAGGTATAAATGATTAAAGTTATAGCTTTTGATTTAGTAGGTGTATTAGTAACCGAGAAAGATATAGAACTTTCTCCTACCGAAGATAAGTTAGAGAGAATGTTTGGTGCCAATATTAGTGATGATGAATATATCAAAACAGCCAAAACAGTTATTACTAATGAGCAAGATATAATAAAAATCACAAAGGAAATAATTAATAAATTATATGAAGTAAAAGACAAAGAAATATTTAAGAAAATCAAAAAAGAATATAATGATATAAAAGTTATTATAGCTACAAATCATGTATCATATGTCAAAGATTTTATTTATCAAAACCTTGATAAATCATATATTGATGATATAATTATTTCCGCTGAAATACATAAAGTAAAACCTAATGCAGATTTTTATAAAACAATACTTGATAAATATAAGCTTACACCTAATGAATTATTGTTTGTCGACGATAATCAAGAAAATATAGATGGAGCTAATAAATTAAAAATAAACACTTTAAAAGTTGAAAAACGTTCAAAAGTAATTAACGAAGTTATAAATATTTTAAAAAATCAACAGAAAAATATGCAAAGAAAGAAAAACTTATAATATCTAGTTGATTTTATTAATCGACTTGTGATAAAATAGTTTTGTCTTTCAAATGGCGGAATTGGTGAAGTGGTTAACACGGCGGATTGTGGTTCCGTTATGCATCGGTTCGATCCCGATATTCCGCCCCAGATTGGAGATTAACTAGGATGATTTGTCCTAGTTTTTTTGTTAGTTAAAAAATACAATAAATCCAATAAAATTATTAATAATGTAGAATTGGTGATATGACCAATACAGTAGAATGTAATTTTACTAGTTGACTCATAAAAGTATAGTATTGAATAAAAAAACTAAAATTGTTATATTTTAAGAATCTATTTGTAATTAAGGTATCTTCAAAATTAAAAAATATTAAATTTTTAAGATAATGAGAAATTTAGGACATAATATAAACATAACAATATTGTTAATAAATATTGAATAAGAAGCATATTTGTGGTATAATGCGTCCAAGAGGTGATAAGCATGAAACCTTATATCGCAAAAAAATTACCGTTTGAACAAGAAATTGATTACAATAAAATCACAAAACAACTTCTATTAACTAATTCTAGCGTCTCAAAATTTGATGGTATGCTTGAAGAAACCAGCATAAACAAGGAGTTGTTTTTAAATCCATTAACAAAAAAGGAAGCAGTATTAAGTTCTAAAATCGAGGGAACACAAGCAACTTTAACTGAGTTCTTAGAAATAGAAGTAGAAGATGGTAAAACTACATCAGCTGCTAAATATGACGATTTTATTGAAATTTTAAATTATAATAAAGCTATGGCATATGCTGAAGAAGAATTGAATGAAAAAGAAAAAATAACTTTATGGATGATTAGAAATATTCATAAAATCTTATTAAACGGTGCAAGAGGTAAAGATAAAAATCCAGGTGAATTTAGAAAAGAACAAAATTGGATAGGAAAACCAGGCAGCAAAATAGAAGATGCCACTTTTATTCCTGTAGCACCTGAACAACTTCCTGATACATTAGAAAACTTAGAAAAATATATTTCAGAATATGATGAACAGTCAGCATTAGTACAAGCTGCTATTATTCATGCACAGTTTGAAAAGATTCATCCATTTAAAGATGGAAATGGAAGAATTGGAAGAATGTTAATTCCTTTATTTTTATATTATAAAAAATTAATTAGTAGACCTGTCTTATATGTAAGTGAATTTTTAGAAGAAAATAGAGAAGAATATTATTATAAATTGAATAATATTGATCAGGACAATGGATGGGTTGAATGGATTTTATTTTTCTTAAAAGCTATAGAGGTACAAGCTACTAAAAATATTGAAAAAATAAAACTTTTACAAAAATTATATGAAGAATATAAAACTACCATTAATGAAACATTAAATACAAAAAATAGTATATTTATATTAGATGCTTTGTTTCAACAGCCAATTTGCAAAAGTACAACAATCTATGAGCTAATATCTAAAAAAGTTTCAATTGATTCAAGTACTGTTGATAGATATATAAAGAAATTAGTTGATAAGGAAATTTTAATTCCAGAACATAATAAAGAAAGACACAAAAAATATTATTTTCAAAAATTGTTAGATATAATCCAATAAATTTATAAAAAATACAATTAAGGCGCAAAAAAAAAAAAAAATACATTTTAAACAAAAGTAAGTTGCATTCGTGCGCCTTAATTATGATTAGAACGCAAAAATGTAAAAATTTGCGTTTTAATTTTGTTATAATTGCAGTTATACACCTCACTTATAACAAAAAGTACTTGTGATTTCTTCAAACAAAGCTAACATACACACAAAGAATCAAAAGTCATGAAATTGTTTTAAAAGATAACCTTTATCTCCTAATATTGAAAATTAACTATAACGATATGTCCTAGTTTTCACATCTAAGCTCTTTTCCTTTTTTATCTTTCTTTTCATTTTTATTAATATTAGAAGTATTTTCTTCTTGTACTTGCTTTGTTTTATTTTCCATTTCTTTTTCCACATCAGTTTTATCTTCTTTACCTAAAAAATCATCTATCTGGTCTGTTGCAACTAAAAAATCAAAAAGCTTATCATTAAAATCCATTAATCATCTAAATCCTTTCTAATTTTGATTATATCATAAATATTTGATACGACTTATAATAAAATAAGTGCTTTAAAATCATATGAATGTAAATTTATGTTTATATACTAATATGTTATAATGGTTATGGTCAAAAAAATTTTTAAAATAAAAAAGAAGATGATAAGTCAATAATTCTTCATACTAATTCAAAGGAGTGAGATTATGGTAATAACAATACAAGAAGAAGGGACAAGATTTAATGCTAGAGTAGGAGCAATCATTTATAATGAGGATAAAACAAAAATACTAATTGAAAACCAGCATGATAAAAGATATATGTTTCCAGGTGGTAGAATAGATGTTCATGAAGATATTAAAACATCTATTGAAAGAGAACTAATAGAAGAATTAAATTTAAAAGCTGATTTAAATTTAAAATATATTGTGGAAATGTTTATAAAATCACCTAAAACTAAATATCATGAAATAAGCTTTTACTTTGTAACTAAAATAAACGAAAATTTAATAGAGAACAACTTTAAATCATTAGATGGTGATAGTTACTTTATTTGGGTACCTATTAAGGATTTAGATAAATATAAAATGCTTGCTAAACCAATACAAGATAAAATCGTTAATAATGAAATAACTGATAACAATTTAGAGCACATAGTCTATAGAGAATATTAAAAAATAAACATAATTATATATTTTTATCAACCTATATTATAGTAAATAAAGAAATTTAATCAATATAAAGCTAGTTTAGTTATAGTTTAAATTTCTCTTAAAAAATGTGTCTAAAAACTTGACCTAAATCCAATTTCTTTTTAAACAAAGAATATACTAGAGATAAAATAAATTCAATATGCTTATCTATTGATAAATATAACAAATTAAAAAACAATATTATAGCCGAGAAACAACGACTTATTAATGAATATGAACAAGATTCTGAAGAAGAAAGTCAAGAGACATTAAACGAATTATTAAAAACAGATTTAGAAATAAAAAAGTACACTCCAATAGAAGTAACATATTTAGAAGAATTAATATCACCTGATTATGTCAAGGAAATTATAGAATTACTTGATAAAATAAAATCAAAATTAGACTAGAAGATAGTAGTAGGAGTATAACAATGAAGTATAAAAATTTTCGGAATTTTAAGATTGTAAGAAATTGTAATAAAGAATATAAAGACTATAAATCATATTTACCTAATTTATCCACCGACTTTAAACATAGGTGCGCTTATTGTAATACACATGATCAATATATAAATGAATCTTATCCAATAGATCATTTTATTCCACAACAAGTTTCTAAAAATACTGATATGGAAAAGCTTAAATATGATTACAATAACTTAATGTATTGTTGTCCGAAGTGTAATAAAGCTAAAGGATCTAAATATAAAGGAAATATACATGATGGTAGTTACCAAAATGAACTATTCTATAATCCAGTAGATACAGATTATAATGAAATTTTTTATAGGAATGAATTTGGCAAAATTTCTTCGGAAGATTCCAAAGGAAAATATATGATAATAAATATGAAATTATATTCTCAAATATATGATTTGGCATTTCTGATTGAGGAAATAAGCGAAGTTTTAAATAAAATAAAAAATAAAATAGATAAATCTTTATCTACTGAGGACAAACAATATTATAGTGAAGCATACATAAAATTAAACACCTATTTGCTAAAATTAACAAGATTATTTAACTGTAACTATTATTATAATTCTGTAAAAGAAAATCATTAATTTGGTTTCCTTTTATTTTTAATATTAGGCAAATAAATTATCACTAAATTTATGGTATAATCGTATATGAGAGGTAAGGAGTGTTTGTATGAATAATAAAAAAGAACAAGAAAGAGAAGAACTACACAAAACTATTTGGAAAATAGCTAATGACCTAAGAGGTTCAGTTGATGGTTGGGATTTTAAACAGTATGTACTTGGACTATTGTTCTATAGATTCATATCTGAAAATATAGAAAACTATGTTAATGAAAATCAAAGAAAAGCTGGAGAAAAAGATTTTGAATATAGAAATCTATCTGATGAAGAAGCCTTAATGGGTAAAGAACAAATCTTAACTGAAAAAGGTTTATTCATCTTACCGAGTGAACTATTTTGTAACGTTAGAAAAAATGCTAAAAATAATGACAATCTAAATGTTATGATAGCTAATATATTTGACAACATTGAATCATCTGCTAAAGGAACATCTTCAGAAGATGATGTTAAAGGATTATTCGATGACTTTGATGTTAAAGGAAATAAATTAGGTAATACTGTAGAAGAAAGAAATGAAAAATTAGTAAAAATGTTAGATGCCATTGGTGATTTAAAACTTGGAAACTATCAAGATAATACCATAGATACCTTTGGTGATGCCTATGAATATTTGATGACCATGTATGCGTCTAACGCCGGTAAATCTGGAGGAGAATTCTTTACTCCTCAAGAAGTGGGAGAATTACTAGCAAGAATAGTTATAGGAGATAAAAAAGAAGTTAATAAAGTATATGACCCAGCTTGTGGATCTGGAGGATTACTTTTAAAGTTTGCTAAAATATTAGGTAAAGAACACGTAAGACAAGGCTTCTTTGGACAAGAAATAAACTTAACTACTTATAACTTAGCTAGAATAAATATGTTTCTTCATGATATAAATTATAATCATTTTAATATAGCAAGAGGAGATACATTAATTCATCCAAAACACTGGGATGATGAACCATTTGATGCCATTGTTTCAAATCCACCATATTCCATTAAATGGGCTGGCAAATCAAATTCACTTTTAATCAATGATGAAAGATATGCACCAGCTGGAGTATTAGCACCAGAATCAAAAGCCGATTTAGCATTCACTATGCACATGTTATCTTGGTTAAGTCCAACAGGAACAGCAGCCATAGTTGAATTTCCAGGAGTACTTTATAGAGGTGGAGCTGAACAAAAAATTAGAAAATATATGATTGATAATAACTTTGTAGATACAGTTATTCAACTACCATCAGATTTATTCTTTGGAACTTCTATTGCTACATGTATATTAGTGTTAAAGAAAAATAAAAAAGATAACAATATTTTATTTGTTGATGCTTCTGATGAATTTGTTAGAAACACTAATAAAAATAAACTATCAGAAAAAAACATTAATAATATTGTTAACATATTAAAAGATAGAAAATCAGTAGAAAATAAAGCTTATTTAGCTCCATATGAAGAAATAAAAGAAAATGATTATAATATATCAGTAAATTCATATTTAAAAAAAGTAACTGAAGAAGAAAAAACAGATATTAAAGAACTAAATAAACAAATTAAAGAAATAGTAGAAAAAGAAAATATTACTAGAACTGAATTGGATAAAATCATAGCAGAATTGGAGTCTGATTCAAATGAATAAAATAGAACAGTTAATTAAAGAAAAATGTCCAAATGGAGTTAAATATTTCAGACTATCTGATATATGTGAAAAATTTAACGGCTTATCAGGTAAAACAAAAACTGATTTTAAAGATGGTAATTATAGGTACATTACATATACAAACATTTATAATAATCCGGCTATAAATCTAAGTTCTAATGATTTTGTACATATAAAAGAAAATGAAAAACAAAATGAAATTAAATATAAAGATATTTTAGTGGCTGGTTCATCTGAAAATCTAGAAGATAGTGGAATGATATCTGTAGTAACAAGTACTACAGTAGAAAAAATATACTTAAATAGTTTTTGCTTTGGGTTAAGATTAACTTCTAAATATTTTGACTTATATAATGCAGATTTTTTAAAACATTTATTTAGATCAAAACAATTAAGAAGTCAAATAATTAGATGTTCATTTGGAGTTACAAGATATAATTTATCTAAAGATAGATTGTTAAAAATAAAAATTCCATGTCCACCAATAGAAGTGCAAGAAGAAATAGTTAAAATATTAGATAAATTTAGTGAACTAGAGGAAGAACTAGAGGAAGAACTAGAGACAAGAAAACAACAATATGAATTTTATAAAAACAAAATATTTAATTCAAATATAAAAAAATATAAACTTGGTGAATTATGTAATATAATCTCTGGTGGAACGCCATCAAAGAAAAATAATGAGTATTGGGAAAATGGAAATATAAAATGG
This sequence comes from Candidatus Coprosoma sp., assembly GCA_963928595.1. Lineage (GTDB taxonomy): Bacteria > Bacillota_I > Bacilli_A > RF39 > UBA660 > Coprosoma. The sequence continues at coordinate 26,024 of CAWVFK010000040.1, forward strand.
TTAGGATCTAGTGTATGTAAAAATAAAAAACAAGTTGATGAAATAACGGCATATATTACTGATTTAGGACTAAAGAAATCTTCAGCTAAAATGCTACAACCAGGAACAACTTTAATAGCAATGGTAGGTGCAACTATAGGAAAAGTTTCTTATCTTAATTTTGGTGCATGTACCAATCAAAATGTTGCTGGATTATGGCCTAAAAACAGAGAAATTTTAAATGCAGAATATTTATTTTATGCTTGTACTAATTTATATAATAAATTTCTTAATTTATCGAAAAATGGTTTTGCAATGGCTAATTTAAGATTTATTAAAAATTTAGAAATTTCTCTTCCATCCCTACAAGAACAAGAACGAATAGTAAAAATATTAAATAAATTTGATAAGTTAATTAATGATATATCAGAAGGAATACCTGCTGAAATAGAAACTAGAAGAAAGCAATATGAATATTATAGAAATAAATTATTAAGTTTTGAAGAATTACGAGAAAATAAATAGGTTGAAAACAATTAATTTGATTGTAAAGTATGTATATCAAATATTTCTATATTTGCTTGAAACACTTGGTATTTCGATATTATGTACGATTATAGTGAATAAAATTGCTCCTATTGATAATATTTTTGATTTTTTAGAAAGAGTAACATTTTTTTATGCATTATATCAAATTATTATATATAATGTATTGCAACAAATTAACGATGTAAAAAGAGATGAATGTTTAGCTTTATCTACTATGTATAAATTAACAAAGCTTTATATAGAAACCAAGAGTACAACAATAAAAAATGATATATTATCAAAATTACAATATCAATTAAAACCAAGTACATTTAATGATAATAAAATAAGAACAGAGTATCTTAATATAAAAAATATTGTTGAAAATCCACAAAAACAGTATATAGATATTATTAATTATAAATTAATATATTGTGAGCAATGGATGGAAGAAGCAGTTTTGAATTGGAAGTATTCTATAATATTAAGACTACTTAAATAGATGGTGATAAAATGAATAAATTTTTAGTTACAAGTACAAAATATGAACTAGATGATTTAATTGAATATATTAGTACATGCAATTTTGATGAATTAACTTTATATACAAAAGTAGCTAATACATTCAGTCATTTAGGAGCATTGTTTGGTAATTTTATTAACGAACCAAAAAGTAAAAGTGATTTTATAAAGAATGCATGTATTGCTTTTAATAACGCTTTTAAACATTGTGAAGAAATGGGAAAAGACTATTCTGAATTAAATATGATAGAATATGGTACAACTTTTAATTGTATTTTAAATGCACCTTTTGGCGACGTTGTATACTTTCGTAATGCTGAATATTTAAAATCATTAAAAGACTCCAGAAATTATAAATGGTATTCCAAAATTTTTGAAGGAAAAAGAATGGATATTGTTTTAAATGATATAAAAAAGATAGTTGGTGATGAATATGACTAGTTTAAGTATGATGAGTGAAAATGACAACTCTACAGTATTAACTGAATATAAAGGGTTAAATCAAATAGAAACATCTTATCAAAGTGAAGAAGCATTAGAAAAAGAATTAATCAAAACGTTAGTAAGTGAAGGTTATGAATATATAACTATTAGTAGTGAAAATGAATTTATTACAAACTTAAGAAAACAGTTAGAAAAATTAAATCATTACCACTTCACAGATACTGAATGGGATTCATTTTTTAGTAATGTTATTGCCAATAAAAATAACCATATAATCGAAAAAACAAGATTGATTCAAGAAGATTATATCCAGTCTATCACTTTAGATAATGGTAGTTTAAAAAACATTTACTTAATTGATAAAAATAATATTCATAATAATAGTGTTCAAGTTATTAATCAATATATAAATAATGATGGCACTTATGATAATAGGTATGATGTAACTATTTTAATTAATGGCCTTCCTTTAGTTCATTGTGAATTAAAAAGAAGAGGTGTTGATTTAAGAGAAGCCTTTAACCAAATTGAAAGATATCAAAGAGATTCTTTTTGGGCTAGTAGTGGACTATATGAATTTGTTCAAATATTTATTATTAGTAATGGTACTTTAACTAAGTATTATTCTAATACTACTAGAGAATTTCATATTAATAATAAAACTAAAACAAAATCTAACTCTTTTGAATTTACTTCATTCTGGGCCGATCAAAAAAATAACAGTATAACTGATCTAATTGATTTTGCTAAAACATTTTTAACTAAACACACTTTACTAAATGTTTTAACAAAATACTGTGTATTTACCTCAGAAGAAGATTTACTTGTTATGAGACCTTACCAAATAGTTGCAACTGAAAAAATATTAAACAAAATTAATATTTCCTATAACAATAAACTATATGGAACTATTAAATCAGGTGGTTATATTTGGCACACCACAGGTTCAGGTAAAACACTAACATCTTTTAAAACATCTATTTTAGCTAGCAAATTGGAATTTATCGATAAAGTATTATTTGTTGTTGATAGAAAAGACTTAGACTATCAAACAATGAAAGAATATGATAGATTTAAAGAAGGGTGTGCTAATAGTAATTCCAGTACTAAAGTATTAGAAAGTCAGTTAAATGACCCTAATGCTAAAATAATAATTACAACTATTCAAAAACTATCCGGTTTTATTAAGAAAAACACAAACTCAGAAGTCTTTAATAAACATGTTGTCTTTATATTTGATGAATGTCATAGATCACAATTTGGTGAAATGCATAAAGCAATTATTAAAAAGTTCAAAAAGTATTATATCTTTGGCTTTACTGGCACTCCAATATTCCCAGAAAATGCTAGAACAATAAAAGGTATATCTGAAACAACAGAACAAATTTTTGGTGATAGGCTTCATACCTATACAATTGTTAATGCCATTGCCGATAAAAACGTTTTACCTTTTAGATATGAATATGTTGGCAAAGTAGATATAAAAAACGATGTTAAAGATGAAAAAGTATATTCTATTGACGAAGATAAAGCTTTTGATAATAAATTTAGAATATCTGCTGTAACTGATTATATTATTAAACACTTTAGTACCAAAACTAAAACCAATGAATCATATGTTTTCTCTACCTTAGATAATGTCATTGAAGTAGCTAAAAAAAGAGATACTAAAGAAAATAAGACAAAGAAA
>CAWVFK010000041.1:0-29246 GCA_963928595.1 Candidatus Coprosoma sp.
ATCCACTATAGCACATACAAATGTTCTTGTAAATAACTTCTTGCAAACTTTTACCTTTTACAAAGCAAATTCCTAGTAAATAAAAAACATAAACAAAAGAAATTAAAATATAAAGAAAACTTACCAATTAAAGAACAAAAAATATCCAGAAAAAAATCAACAATAAAACAGGATATATTAAAGCAGATCAATTATATTATTTTGACAAAAATAATATTGAATACAAATTGATAGCTCATATGGATGACAGTTTATTAAATGAACTAATAAAACTAATTATAAATTTACAAAAACAAAATATATTAAAACCGATTATTACTAATATTGAAAAAGAAAAAATCACAAATTAAAGATTTGACAGCAAACAAATATACTGATAAAATAAAATACAAATTATTAAAAATGGAGGTATACTATGGAAAAGAAAATTATTAATAAATTTCCCAAAAAATTTTTTACAAATCTCACTCCATACACTCCAAACATCGATAAAAAGCAAAAAGAATTTGACAAACCATTTGAATGGAGTAAAAACGTTTTAAACGGTAAAACCAAAGTAAAATTAGTTTCACTATCCAAATAAATCAGATTAAAAACTGATTTTTTTTATCTTTTAAATAGAAAAAGACATCGGAACAAAATCCAATGCCTTTTTTGATAAAATATATTATCTCTTTGAAAATTGTGGAGCTCTACGTGCACCTTTTAATCCAGGTTTCTTTCTTTCTTTAACTCTAGGATCACGAGTTACAAATCCAGCTCTTTTTAAAGTTTTTCTATAACTATCTTCTTTACCTTCGTTTTCTTTATCATACTCAAGTAAAGCTCTAGTAATACCTAAACGGATAGCACCTGTTTGACCAGTAAATCCACCACCGTTTACTTTAACAGTAATATCAAATGTATTTTCATTATTTGTTGCAACTAATGGTTGCATTAAATCCATAATATTAGTTTCATATGGGAAGAACTCTCTAACATCTCTACCATTTACAGTAATAGTTCCTTTACCAGGTACCATTTGTACTCTAGCAACAGATGCTTTTCTACGACCAGTTCCTACAAATTTTCTTTCTGCCATTTAAAACCCTCCTAGTCCACTTTAAGCTCTACAGGTTGTTGAGCACTATGTGGATGATTTCCTTCTGCATATACAAATAATTTTTTATACATTTGTCTACCTAATCTTCCTTTTGGAAGCATACCTTTAACAGCTCTTTCAACCATTTCAACTGGATATTTTTCAATCATTTCCTTAGCTGTTCTTTCACGTAATCCACCAGTATATCTACTGTGATTATAATACATCTTATCATTTAATTTGTTACCTGTAAGTACTACCTTATTAGCATTTACAACGATAACATAATCGCCACCATCGATATGTGGAGTATAAGTAGGTTTATGTTTTCCTCTTAAAACATTAGCTACTTTAGTAGCTAAACGACCTAAAGTTTGCCCTTCAGCGTCAACAACATACCAAGTTCTAGTGACATCTTCTTTTCTTTGCATGTATGTTTTCATTTTTTATTTTCCTTTCTCCATAACATTCGTAAGTTTTCCCAGGACTTACGTATGTGGGATAAATAAATGTACCAGTATTAATTATATTAAAAAAGACTTTAAAAGTCAATAAAATTATATGTTTTTGTGTGCTTTTTCATACATTTTATTGACTTTAATTTAACAAATTTACAATTCATTGATGTTTTTCTAAATATATTACCTTTTATACTTAATATAACACATCTTTTAAATATAATCCTTCAGGATTTGCTGTTTTACCAGCTTTTCTTCGATCTTGAGCATTTAATATATCAATTATGTCCTCACTCTTACGTTTTCCTTCGCCAATTTCGATTAAAGTTCCTATCATGTTTCTAACTTGATAACGCATAAAACCAGTTCCTAAAAAGCTTAAAGTAATTTTATTAACATTCCTAAGTTCTCTAGTCAATCTAGTTTGAACAATAGTTCTCACGTAATCTTCTTTCTCTTCATCAGTTTTTGTAAAAGATTTAAAATTATGAGTTCCTTCTAAATATTTTAAAGCTCTTTCCATCTCGACTACATCTAATTTCTTATTATACTGATAAATATAATCTTTCTCTATTGGATTATATTCACCCATATTAATAATATATATATATTCTTTAGCTTTTGCATTAAATCTAGCATGAAAATCATCAGCCACTATCTCTACATTTTTAATATAAATATCACCAGGAAGTAAACTATTAAGTCCATCTTTAAGTTTTTCTGGTGTAATATGTTTAATATCTAAATCAAAATGAGCCTTTTGATTAAAAGCATGTACTCCCGCATCCGTTCTACCAGAAGCATGAACACTCACCTTCTTATGACCATTTATAGTTTTTAAAGCTTTTTCTAGTTCACCTTGTACCGTTTTTTCTTTAGGTTGTTTCTGATAACCTTTATATTTAGAACCATCGTAAGCAAACGTTATCAAATATCTCATATTATTTCCTCCTACTACCAAAATATATTTCGTTTATAGCTATATTATTGTAACACAAATAAGCAATAATCGCACATTTATCATTTAACAAATCTATATATATCTTTCATCAAATCATTTATATCATCACGGTATCCCAAATTAATACCTTTAGTATCCTTCACCAAATTGGTAAACCTCACAATTTCCGGTTCAAATAGATTTGCCTCTTTTAAAAGTTGCCGATTAGTAAATAAATCAAATTTATTACCTTGAAATACTATTTTACCATTTTTAAGTCCGATAACCTCATCAGCCAGTTCTAAAGCAATATCCGTATCATTAGTTGTTATTATAAAAGTTTTACCATATCTTAATTTCATCATTCTAAACAACTTCATTAAATTTTTTTTACTAATATAATCTAAATTAGTGAAAGGCTCATCTAAAATAAATAACCTCGGATTACAAGCTAAAGCTATTGCCATAGCTACTTTCTTTTGCTCACCTTTACTTATCTCAAGTGGCGAACGATTTAAAAAACTTTTATCAAGTCCAACCATTCTTAAAGAACTAATTATTTTCTTATCATAATCACATTTTAACTTTCTTTTTTTAAGCTCAAACAAAATTTCTTCATAAACTGTATTACAAAAGAAAAATTCTTCAGGATTTTGTTTCAAAAAATAAACACTTTTAATGTTTCTTATAAATTCACCATCATATGGAATATCACCATTAACTAATGAAAGTAATAAACTTTTACCACTACCGCTTTCTCCAACAACAAAAGTAATTTTCTTCTCACAAATATCAAATGATAAATCATTAAGCACACAATCAGATAAACCCACACTCACATTTTTAAATTTTATTTCCATAAATCATTCACCAATTTCTTTTCATCAAAATAAATCTTATCTATCAAATCGTAAAACTTAAGTTTATCCGATAAACTAACTACAAAAGGCCTTTCTAATTCATATTTTTCAAACACTTCTTCTTTTTCAAAAACTTTTTTCTTTGAACCTTTTAAAAGTACCTTACCTTCACCAATAATTACTATATTATCCGCATAAAAAGATTCATCTATATCATTAGAAAAATTAATAATTGTTATATTCTCTTTCTTCGCAAATTTCTTTAATTTATGTAAAATTTCATCTTTTAAATTTTTATCAAAGCCTTCAAAAAAATTATCTAAAATTAATATTTTAACTTTTTGAATTAAATTGCTACCCAAAACAACTAACTTTTTTTGCGTAGTAGACAGAGAATTAAACCTTTTATCTAAACTTTTACTAAAGTTAAACATGACCGAAATATTAAAAATTTTATTTCTAATTTCAGTTTTCTTTAACCCCCTAGTTTTCTTAATCAAAACATTCATGACTAAGTCATCACTATCATATTCGGATAAATCATCAACAAATCCAATATCATTACTTTTAAAAGACTTATTAAAAAATAAAATATCACCTTTATACTTTAAATTACCAGATAAAATGTTTGCAAGCGTCGTTTTTCCACTGCCATTCTTTCCTAAAATAGTAGTAAAATTCCCTTCAGTTATACTTAAATTTAAATTACTAAAAACCTTTATATTTCCATAACTAAAATTTAAATTCTTAATATCAATCGCTTGCATACCTCTTCACCACAAAAATTATTATAGTATAAATGAAAACAATTTACAATGAAAAAACAATAAAACATTTATGTTAATTTTTAACAATCTTTTTCAATCATTAAACAATATTACCCATTATATTTATTATACAAATCTAACATCACAGGTAATGTATCTATAATCGCTAAAATATTATCATTAATAATCTTTGAATAAACCATTTTAAACTCATCAGAACTACCTTCCAAATCTAAATCCATAAATTGTGATAAAGGTGTCGCTCTAACCCCTCCAAGCTCTATAAGTAAACTTACCGGAAACAAACTCTTTAATTTTGAATCCATCGTTGTATAAATTTCTAAACCGTCTAATTTATAGCCAGTTTTATCCGCATAAACTTTAGCTACATCATAATTTTTCTCTTTATCTTCCTTAGTTAAATTAACCCAAGGATTTTTCTTTTTAGCTTCACCTAAATAATATACAAGATTACCACAACTATGATAAATAAATGAACCAATCAAATTATGCTCCATCTTTATTTTACTATAAAAATTTAATAAAGCTTCATTTTCTTTTTCTATCTCACCTTTTTTACTAAAATAAGGACATCCCAAAGGACCAAGTTTATCTCTTCTAATGTTGTTTAAATGAAGTGACGCATATATCTCCTCACCATTTTCAACTCTGCTAATTAAACTACTATTTTCTATATTACTATTTAAATCTACACCTCTACCATTACTAGACCAATTTATCATACATCCAGTAGGTAGATTATTTTCTTTAAATAAGCTATTTAAATAATCTTTAAGTACTTTATGTCTATCATCCAATATATCAGGAGTCGCATGTCTAAACATCATCTGTTGTAACTTATAATCTCTATCACCATATTTATTCACATAATTACCCTCAATATAACTATTCCTATAATAAGCCAAGCAATATGTCTGTTCTTCCTCATCACTTATATCTCTAGGAATAAGTGACCTAATCGCACTAGTTACAATAATTGTTCCCTCAGGATTTACTATCGGAATAAAATGAATAGTATATAAATTTTTATCTATATTTATCTCTTTATTACAAAGTTTCTCCATAAATCTAATTACAAACACATTACTAATTAATTCACTACTGTGTGTTCCACCAGTAATAATAACGTGATATTTACCATGACCATAGACAAAATGATCTATTGGATATCCAAAATAAGTATATCCTATCGGTTTTTTCTTTTTAATAATATTGCTATCAAGACCATCTAAAATATCATTCATTTCATCATAATCTAAAATTTTACCCATACTATCACTCTCCTACATTATAACATACGCCAAATAAAAAGTTAAATCACTAAAGATTTAACTACGTTTTCCATTTTGAATCTTATAACTAATTTTTAAAAGTAATTTCCGAGGAATAAATCTAGTAAACAATATGCCGAGTTTCATTTTAAATCCGGGAATAATAATTAACTTCTCATCAAACATTTTCTTAATTGCATATTTAGCTACATCCATACTTTCCATTCCTTTAATTGAAAAATGAACTCTTGCCACTTTATTAAATTCTGTATTTACTGGTCCTGGACATAACAAACTAACTGAAACATTACTATCTTCTTTTTTTAGTTCCTCATAAATTGCTGAAGTTAAACTAACCACATAATTTTTTGTCGCATAATATGTTGCCATAAGTGGTCCAGCCATAAAACCGGCAGAAGATGCTACATTTAAAATATATCCTCGATCCTTTTTCTTAAAATCCTTTAAAAATAATTTTGTTAAAGTGTGTAAAGATTTTATGTTTAAATCTATCATATCAAGTTCTTTATCAAGATTAGTATCACTAAATTCACCAAATGTTCCAAAGCCAGCATTATTAATTAAAATATCAATATTTTCTTTTTTAACTTCATTATAAAGCTCCATACAATTATAGGTACTAGATATATCTTTCACAATAATAGTAGCCTTATCCCCTAACTCTTTAGCTAATTTTTCAAGTCTTGTTTTTCTTCTAGCAACTAAGATAACTTCATACCCTTCTGAAACTAATACCCTAGCCATATCGGCTCCAATACCTGAACTTGCACCTGTTATTAATGCTTTCATACAAATCACCTTAAAAACATTATATAATAAGCCAAAACATTTGTAAATTATTTGACATAATATATAAAATATTTTAATATAATCTTAATGAAAGGAAATTATTATGAATCACAAATTTAAAAACGGTGCTGAACTATTTAGAGCTATAATTAATAACCCCCAAATTTTAATAACACTTCCCACCCAATATCGCTATGATGTAGATTTTCTTGAACCATTTTATATTATATTAAATGAAGAAATAAAGCCATACATTCCATCAGAAATATTTAACATATTAAAACACCGCGAAATTGTTTTAAAAAATAAAAATCCAATTCAACCAACATTTAAACCAACTATTACTTTAAAAGATGAATTAGAAATTTTACATGATCTTTTAACTGATCCAAAAACTATAGAAACCATACCAACTAATGAAAAATACAATAGTGCTTTTTTAGAATTTATATACATTATATGGGGAGAACAAATTAAACCATATATTCCATACGAAATATTTGAACAACTACAAAATGAAGCTTTAATGAATGAATATCATCAAAGTTATGAACAAGAACAAAAAAATTGGGAAAAAGAAGAAAATCAAAAAAAATTAAATAAATCAAAAAAATAAAAATTGCTATCAATAAGATAACAATTTTTTATTTATGTCTACCAACTTCATCATGTTTAAAATATTTAATACTATTTTCAAACTCTTGAATCTGTTCATCAGACATACTAAGAAAACCACTATACATATCGTTAATCGAATCATCCAACACTTTCTTCTGATATAAATCTTGAACAAAATCTTGAACCTTGGCCAATTCTTCTAAATTAAACACCTTAAGTTTATCCATAATCGCATTTCTTGCAATAGTTTTCTTACCTAAACCTCTTGTTCTTCTTTTAACTTGTTTAGAAGTTTTAGGAACCACAACTATATCATTTGTAGCATTATTATCCGCAATATCCGTTTCGACTATTGGAATATTTTCCTTAGATGAATCGTCTGTCACTTGAACTGGCGCAGTCACCTCTTCAAATGGTACTAATGCCTCTAATTCATCATCAGATGGAAATAATAATTCTACACTATCAGATGATAAACTATTGTCTTTAGATAAAATATTCATTATATTATCTAAGATTTCTTTTCCATCATCTAAGAGTGCTTGTCTTTTATCAGTATCATTAACCAATAATTTTAATTCATCAATCTGTTTATTAATTCTTGATAATCGTGATTTCAAGTTTTCCGTTATTTTCTTATCTGTATCAGCCTTTTTAATACTAAGACCAAACACACATAAAATATTACCTTTTAATTTAGTCGTAAATATTCTAACTTGAAAACCTTTAAATTCCAAAACTTTTTTAGGAAGTTCAATTCCTGAATAGTACCTAACTTTAGTATTATCACTCTTATTAACACCATAAAGTATTTCTTCTAAAGTCTTTTTCACTTCATCATAAGCTTCTTTAGGAATTTTATCTAAATCAAACATAAAATAAGGATTTCCCGCAGGAGTTTTCGCAAACACCAATTTATGTTGTAGCTCTCTATCATAAGATTTAGAAGCAGTTTGACTATCTAAATAATTATTACAAATAAAAATTTTCTTAAGTAACTCCCTAATTTCTGCGTCAAGTTCATGATCTTTACTTTCAATATTCAATTTTCTTAAAATATTGACATTTTCAGATAAGGCATCACAAATCTTTCCCATAATAATATCAGCATTATAAACATCATAACTTGGTAAAACATTATATAATTCACTCACCGGTGTCTTCTCAATTTTTTCTACATAAGCCTTAACTTCCTCATCCGTCATACTATCACCTATAATATTTATATCATTTATTAATGATAAAGTCAAAAAAAAGAATGCTTATTTAGCATCCTCTTCAACAAGAGATAAAACAACCATTAAAGCGTCGTCTCCTCTTCTTTCATCAATTTTAGAAATTCTAGTATATCCGCCATTTCTCTTTGCATATCTAACAGCTAAATCGTCAAATACTTTTTTAACCGTATTTTTATCGTTGTGTAAGAAAGCTAAAGCTTTTCTTCTAGCAACTAAAGAGCCATCTTTACCATAAGTAATCATTTTATCAACAAACTTACGAACTTCTTTAGCTCTAGTTTCAGTAGTAACTATTTTTTCATTGTTGATAACATCTTTAGTTAAATTAGCTAGCATACTTCTTCTATGTTTATTGTCGCGTCCTAATTTTCTATAAGCCATAATTACCTCCTAACTAATCTTCATCACGGAATTTAAGTCCCATATCTTTAATCTTATCCATAACTTCTTTTAAAGATTTTTTACCTAAATTACGTATTTTCATCATTTCTAATTCTGATTTTTCAGTTAAATCACCTAAAGTGTTAATGTTTGCTCTCTTTAAACAGTTATAAGCTCTAACAGAAAAGTCTAAATCATCAATAGAAGTTTCTAGTTTCTTTTGTTTACTATCTTCTTGTTTAGCATTCATAATACCAGTAATATCAGCTATTTCACTTAAATTAGTGATAATATTTAAATGCTCAATTAAAATCTTAGCAGCTAAAGCCATAGCTTCTTCTGGACGAAGAGAACCATTAGTCTCGACTTCCATAATTAACTTATCATAAGAAGCATCTTGTCCGACACGTGCTTTATCAATTTCAAAATTAACTCTTTCAATTGGTGAATATAAAGCATCGATTGGAATATATCCTAAAGTAGTATCAGTAATATATTTTTTATTTACAGATGATAAATCAGCTCCACGGCCATTAGCAATAATAAATTCCATATCAAGTTTTCCACCTTTAGCTAAAGTAGCAATAACTTGATCTTTGTTAATTATTTCAACATCACTATCACAAATAATATCGCCAGCTGTAACTGTTCTTTCCTCATGAACTGATAAATGAGCAGTCTTAACCTCATCAGAATGATTTCTAATTGCAATACCTTTTAAATTTAAGATAATTGCTGTAACATCTTCGATAACACCTTCGATAGTTTGGAATTCATGTTGAACACCATCAATTTTAACAGCTACGATCGCTGAACCTGGCATTGATGATAACATTACTCTACGAAGAGCATTACCAATAGTCATACCAAAACCTCTTTCCAAAGGTTCTAATTCAAATTTTCCATAGTTATTACTTTCTACATAATCTGTTATTTTATAATCTGGTTTTTCAAAATTCATAAAAGTCTCCTTTCCTTTTATCCACGAGGTCGTTTTGGTGGACGACATCCGTTATGTGGCATAGGTGTGACATCTGAAATTGAAGTAATTTCTAAACCAGCTGTTTGTAATGAACGAATTGCTGTTTCTCTTCCAGAACCTAAACCTTTCGCATATACTTCAACTTTTTTCATACCCATTTCAGTTGCAGCTTTACCAGCAGCTTCTGCAGCCATACCAGCCGCAAAAGGAGTTGATTTTTTACTACCTTTAAAGCCTAAAGTTCCAGCTGATGCCCAACTAACCGCATTTCCTTCTTTATCAGTAAGGGTAACGATTGTATTATTGAAAGTTGAATGAATAAAGGCTTTACCTTCTGGGACATTCTTTTTAACCTTACGTTTTCTTGCTTTATAAGCCATAATATCCTCCTTTTAAAGTTATTTCTTCTTATTTGCTATTGTTTTAGGTTTACCCTTACGAGTTCTAGCATTTCTACTAGTTCTTTGTCCTCTTACTGGTAAGCCTCTTTTATGACGAGTACCTTGATAAGAATTGATTTCCATCTTAGTCTTAATATTCATGTTAACTTCGCGGCGTAAATCACCTTCAGTTAAATACTTATTAACTTCATCACGAATACGTGAAAGTTCATCGTTATCTAAACTTCCAGCTTTTTTATTAATATCCACTTTAGCGTCAGCTAAGATTTTATTAGATAAACTTCTTCCAATACCATAAATATAAGTAAGAGCGATTTCAATTCTTTTGTTATTTGGTATATCTACACCTTTAATACGTGCCATAAAAACACCTCCTATTTACCTTGTCTTTGTTTGTGTTTTGGATTTTCACAAATTACCATTACTTTTCCATTACGTCTGATAATCTTACACTTATCACACATTTTTTTAACTGATGGTCTTACTTTCATATCTATTCCTCCTACTTTGTTACTCTATAGGTTATTCGCCCACATGTTAAATCATAAGGTGATAATTCCACTTTCACTTTGTCGCCTAGTAAAATACGAATACGATGTAAACGCATTTTACCAGAAATGTGGGCTTTAATAACGTGATTGTTTTCTAGTCTTACTTTAAATCCGCCACCTGGCAAGATTTCCTCTACTAAGCCTTCTACTTCAATGACATCTTCTTTTGCCATTTTATCACCTCCTGGTTAAAATTTCATACCCATCTTTCGTAACTAATACTGTGTGTTCAAAATGTGCGGACGGTTTGCCATCGGCCGTAATAATTGTCCAATCATCATCCAAAATATAAATTTTTCTCGTGCCCAAATTAAGCATTGGCTCAACAGCTATAACCATACCTTCCTTAAGTACAGGACCTGTATGTCTAGCTCCATAATTTGGAACATCTGGATCTTCATGAACATCGTTGCCAACACCATGACCAACGAGTTCTCGAACCACAGCGAGGTTATGTTCTTCTGCATATTTACTTACCGCATACCCAATATCACCAACATGACATCCATCATGAATAGCTTCCAATCCCTTATATAAAGATTTTTCAGTGTGTTCAAGTAAATATTTTTTCTTATCGTCTATTTTTCCAACTGGATATGTCCAAGCTGAATCACCGTGATATCCCTTATAACAAGCTCCAATATCGATTGAGATAATATCTCCTTCTTTTAGTTTCCTATCACTTGGAATACCGTGAACAACTTCATCATTAATTGATGTACATATAGCTGCTGGAAAACCATCATAACCCTTAAATGATGGGGTTGCACCTCTACTTTTAATATATTCTTCGGCTAATTCATTTAATCTTTTAGTCGTAATTCCAGGTTTGATATAAGGTTTTAAGTAATTATGAGTACTACCCGTAATCTCACCCGCTATACGTAAGAGCTCTATTTCTCTTTCAGATTTAATGCTAATCATTATAGCCTCCTATTATTTTTTCTATATCACTAAAGGTTTCATCACTAGACCCTGAACCATCTACATGATAAACATTACCTCTAGCCTCAAAATAATCGATAACCGGCTTTGTTTCCTTTAAAAATGTATCATACCTATTTTCATATGTTTCTAAATTATCATCAGTTCTTTGAACTAATTTATGACCACAGTGATCACAAATACCAGAAACTTTAGGTTTACTATTTTCAAACATTATATTAAAAACATTACCACAATTTAAACATACCCTTCTACCTAAAATTCGTTTCTCACCAATTTCTCTAGGTATATCGAGTACTATTATAACATTTTTTTTATTATTTGCTTTCTCACAAATCTCTTCATATATTGAAATTTGTGACATATTTCTAGGAAATCCATCTAAGATAAAGCCTTCTTTACAATCAGACTGACTAAGTCTGTCACTTAATAATTTAGCTATTATTCCATTATCGACAAACTCCCCATTTTCTAATTGTTTTTTTACCTTTTCATCATCGACACCTCTAAGTAAATCCCCAATAGATATATGTGGATAACCATACTTTTCATTTATCATCGATGATAGTAAGCCTTTACCGGCGGCCGGAGCTGAAATGAATGTAATATTCATTAATACATTCTCCGGCGTTTATAACTACGACTGATTAAACTGCTTTCTAGTTGTTTGTAAATTTCTAATATAACTCCAACTACGATAAGAAGTCCAGTTCCGCCGATTGATACAGTCGATGGTAAATCAGACACCATACTAAATACATATGGAAGTCCAGCAATAACTGCTAAAAAGATTGAACCAACAACTGTAAGTCTAATTAAAACTTTACTAACATATTTAATTGTTTCTTCTCCTGGCCTAATACCTGGTATATAACCACCAGATTTTTGTAAATTCTCAGCCATCTCCTTAGGTTTAATTACTATAAACGTATAGAAGAAAGAGAAAGCCACAATAAATATTACAAATAGTAAAAACCCAGTAACAGATGTCAAACTAAGATATCTGTTGACAAATATCATCCAGTCTTCATTTTTAGAAAATTGAGCTATTAAAGCTGGAGCTGAAATCAATGCTGAAGCAAAGATAACAGGTACAACACCAGCTGAATTTAATTTAAATGGCATATATGTTTTTTTGTTAGAAAATACATTATCTGATTTATTCGCATATTGAATTGGAATTCTTCTTTCAGCAAGCTGAACAAATAAAACTCCTAAAACAATAGCTAAATAAAGAATAATAAATAAAACAAATTTAACAACTCCCATAGTTCCAGCTTCTACAGTTACTAAACCTTCAAATGCTTGTGTAAACATATATGGAGTACTTGCCAAAATACCCGCCATAATTATCATTGAAGTACCATTACCCAAACCTTTTTTTGTAATCTGGTCACCAATCCAAAGTAATAATGATGTACCAGCAGTTAAGACTAATGAAACCTCTAAATAATCAGTAACAGTTCCGTCTTTAATAAAGGCAAATGAGAACATATAACCTTGAACAAAAGCAAGGACAATACCTAAAATACGAGTAATTTGATTAATTTTATTTCTGCCTGTTTGTCCTTGTTTTGCTAAATCTGCAAAATAAGGAATTATATCCATTTGTAATAATTGCATAATGATTGATGCCGTAATATAAGGTGTAACACCCAAGGCAAAAATCGAAAAGTTTTCCATAGCTCCGCCACCTAATACATTAAGTAGCTCTAAAAATCCAACATTTAAATTTGCATCAACGCCAGGAACAACTACTGCCGTTCCAAGTTTAAATATAAAAAGCATTGCAAAAGTAAACCATACTTTTTTTCTTAAATCCTTATTTTCTGGGCTGAAAAATTGTTTTACTTTTTTAAACAATTAGATCACCTCTGCTTTTCCACCTAATTTTTCTATTTGTTCAAAAGCAGAAGTAGAGAACTTATTAGCTTTAACAGTTAATTTCTTTTCTAATTTTCCACTACCTAATACTTTAATTCCATCTAAAGCATTTTTTACTAATCCCATATCTTTTAAAATTTCTGGAGTAACTTCAGCACCGTCTTCAAATCTATTTAAATCTGATAAATTAATAACTGCATATACTTTTTTAAATTTAGCGTTAGAGAAACCTCTCTTAGGAAGTCTTCTGAATAATGGTGTTTGACCACCTTCAAAACCTACTCTAACTCCTCCACCAGAACGAGAGTTTTGTCCATTTTCACCACGGCCAGCTGTTTTACCAGTTCCGCTTCCTGGTCCACGTCCTACTCTTTTTCTAGCTTTAGTAGCATATGGATTTGATTTTACAGTATGTAACTTCATATTATAATTCCTCTACTTTCTTACCACGTAATTTAGCTACTTCTTCAGCAGTTTTTTGTTGCTTCAAAGCATCTAAAGTTGCATATGCCATATTAATTTTAGTGCTTGATCCAAGTGATTTAGATAAAATATCTTTAACTCCTGCAAGTTCTAATACTGATCTAACAG
Organism: Candidatus Coprosoma sp.; assembly: GCA_963928595.1. Taxonomy (GTDB): domain Bacteria; phylum Bacillota_I; class Bacilli_A; order RF39; family UBA660; genus Coprosoma. The sequence continues at coordinate 13,800 of CAWVFK010000041.1, forward strand.
GACCACCTGCTTTAACTCCAGTACCTTTAGAAGCAGGTTTTAATAAAACTTTACTAGCGCCTCTTCTTCCGATAGCTTCATGTGGGATAGTATTGCCACCAACGATAGCTACGTTAGTAACATTTTTAGTAGCGGCTGCTACAGCTTTCTTAATAGCAGTTGGTACTTCGGCTGCTTTTCCAGAACCAATACCAACACGACCCTTACGGTCTCCAACAACTGCTGTTGCTGCGAAACGTAATTGACGACCACCTTTAGTTACTTTCGTAACTCTTCCGATGCTGATAACTTCTTCGTCAAATTGTTTTGGACGGGGTTCTCTTCTTTGTCTTTCCACTATATTTCCCTCCTTTTAGAATTCTAAACCATTTTCACGTGCAGCTTCAGCTAAAGCCTTAACACGTCCATGATATAAGTATCCACCTCTATCGAATACTACTTTAGTAATTTTTGCTTTTTTAGCTCTTTTCGCAATTAATTCTCCGACTTTGACAGCTGCTTCGATATTTCCACCATTTTCTAGTTTCAAATCTTTATCAATTGAAGAAGCGCTGGCTAAAGTTACACCTTTAGTATCGTCGATAATTTGTGCAAAAATATTACTATTTGATCTAAACACATTTAATCTTGGTGTTTCGCTAGTTCCACTAATAGTTTTTCTAACTCTAGCATGTCTAGCTTGACGCACTTCATTACGATTAACTTTCTTTATCATAATTTCTTCTTCCTTTCTAATTAAGCAGCTTTCTTACCAACTTTTCTGATGATATATTCATCTTGGTAACGAATACCTTTACCTTTATATGGCTCAGGTTTTCTAACTTTTCTGACATTAGCCGCAAACTCACCAACTAATTGTTTGTCAGCACCTTTAATAGTAAGTTCTGTATTACTAGGGACTTCCGCAGTTAAACCTGCTGGAACTTCCATAACTACAGGGTGAGAATATCCTGCTTGAATAGTTAATTTATTACCAGCTAAATTAAAACGATATCCAACACCAACTATTTCTAATTTCTTTTCAAAACCTTCAGTTACACCTTTAATCATATTAGCAATATTCGCATTTGCTGTTCCATGATAAGCTTTAAAAGCATCACTTTTTCTTGTAACTACAAGTTCGTTATCTTTTACTTCAACGGCAATATTCTTGTTAATTTCAGTAGAAAGTTCACCTTTAGGTCCCTTAACTGTAACAATATTACCATCAGTAGTTACGGTAACGTTTTCAGGTATTGAAAGTACTCTGTTTCCTATACGACTCATATTACTTTCTCCTTTCTACCAAACGTAAGCTAACACTTCGCCACCTAGTGATTTTTTCTTAGCATCTCTACCTGTCATTACACCTTCAGATGTTGAAACAATAGCGATACCTAGTCCATTTAAAACACTTGGTATTTCATCTGCATGAGCATAAACTCTAAGTCCTGGTTTAGAAATTCTTTTAAGACCAGTAATAACTCTTTGTTTTCTAACTCCATATTTTAATGTTAAAACTAATTCATTTTGAATATCCTTTTTAACAATTTTATAATTAACAATATATCCTTCTTCTTTTAAGATTCTAGCGATTTCTTCTTTCATCTTTGAAGATGGCATTGCTACTTCTTTATATCTTAATTGATTTGCATTACGGATTCTCGTAAGCATATCAGCAATTGGATCTGATACTACCATATTTAATCCTCCCTTCTTACCAACTTGATTTTGTAATTCCAGGTATTTGTCCTTTATAAGCTAATTCCCTAAAACAAATACGGCAAATTCCATATTTTTTAAGTACTGAATGTGGTCTACCACAAATTTTACATCTAGTATATTTACGTACTTTAAATTTAGGCTCACGATTAGCTTTTACAATCATACTTTTTTTAGCCATAATTTCCTCCTAATCATTATTTTTTAAAAGGCATACCGAAACCTTTTAATAAGTCTAAAGCTTCCTCATTGGTATGTGCTGTTGTAACAAACACAATATCCATTCCGCGTACTTTAACAACTTTATCATAATCTATTTCTGAGAAAATTAATTGTTCTGTTAAACCTAGAGTGTAGTTTCCTCTACCATCAAATGATTTTGGACTAATCCCTCTAAAGTCACGAACACGAGGTAATGTAATACTGATTAGTTTATCTAAAAAGTTGTACATATTATCGCCTCTTAAAGTAACCTTACAACCAATTCCTTGACCTTGACGTACTTTAAAATTAGCGACAGCTTTTTTAGCTTTTGTAACAATAGGTTGTTGACCTGTAATAGCTTTTAAATCTGCTACAGCTGCATCTAATAATTTACTATTACTAGTTGCATCACCAACACCCATATTAACAACGATTTTCTCTAATTTAGGTATTGCCATTACACTTTTATAATTATATTTTTCTCTTAAACTAGGTACGATTTCTTCATTGTACTTTTTTTGTAGGCGGTTCATAAATACCCTCCTTTCAGGTTTAGTCAAGTTTTTCATTTGATTTTCTTGACACTCTTATTTTCTTTCCATCTTTATTAGTAGCGTGTCCTACTCTTGTTCCTTTTTTAGTTTTAGGATCAACTATCATTACATTTGAAACATGTAATGGTGCTTCGACCTCGGCAATTCTACCGTCTTGTCCACCGTTTGGTTTAATATGTTTTTTAACAATATTAACGCCTTCAACGATGACTCTATCTTGGGCTTTCAAAGTTTGGATAACTTTTCCTTCTTTGCCTTTGTCTTTACCAGCAATGACAACTACTTTATCTCCTTGTTTTATTTTCATATTAATTCCTCCAAACGATTCCTATAATACTTCCTTAGCAAGTGAAACAATTTTCATAAATCCTGCATCTCTTATTTCACGAGCTACTGGTCCAAACACACGTGTTCCAACTGGAGTCTTATCATCTTTAATTAAAATACAGGCATTATCATCAAATTTGATATAAGATCCATCTTCTCTTCTAACTCCACGTCTTGTTCTAACAACAACAGCTTTAACAACTTTACCTTCTGGAACTGTTCCATTAGGTGTTGCTTTTTTAACTGTTCCAACAACTATATCTCCGATATTGCCAGTTTTAACTTTACTACCACCAAGTACTCTAATAACTAATAACTCACGAGCTCCAGAATTATCAGCAACTTTTAAACGACTTTCCTGTTGAATCATCTAAATTCCTCCTTCTAGCCAGTTATAAAATAACTGCTTTCTCTACTATTTCTACTAAACGATAGTGTTTAGTTTTTGATAGTGGTCTAGTTTCAGCGATTCTAACCTTATCGCCAACCTTTGCTTCATTCTTTTCATCATGAGCAGTATATTTTTTAGAGTACATAGCTCTTTTACCATATTTTTTATCCATAATGTAAGTTTCAACTAATACAGTAATAGTTTTATCGTTTTTAGCACTTACAACTTTACCAACTAATTCTCTTTTTTTATTTTCCATAAAATCCTCCTAGTCTTGTAATTCACGTTCACGAAGAATGGTTTTCATTCTTGCGACAGCCTTTCTAAGTTCATTAATTCTAGCTGGTTTCTCAAGACTACCAGTAGCTTGGCTAAAACGTAAATTAAAAAGTTCAGCTTTAGTTTCGTCGATTTTTTTCTTTAAATCTTCGTTACTTAATTCTCTAAGTTCATTAATTTTCATTTGCCTCACCACTTTCTTTCTTTACAAACTTACATTTGATTGGTAATTTGTGCATAGCAAGTCTGAATGCTTCTCTAGCAACATCCTCACTAACATCGGCAATTTCGAACATAATTTTTCCTTTTTTAACAACGGCAACCCATTTTTCAGGAGCACCTTTACCTTTACCTTGACGCATACCAATACCTTTAGCAGTCAAAGATAAATGTGGGAAAATATTAATCCATACTTTACCACCACGTTTCATGTAACGAGTCATCGCTACACGGGCAGCTTCAATTTGTTGTTGACTAATCCAAGCTCCTTCTAAAGCTTGAAGTCCATATTCTCCAAATGAAACTTGTCTATTTCCTCTTGCTTCACCTTCATAAGACAAACGGTGAGGACGACGATATTTAGTTCTTTTTGGTATTACTGCCATCCTTCACACCTCCCTTATTTGCTCTTGAAGGTTTAACATTTTCTTTCTTTCCATCTCCAAGGATTTCTCCTTTATAGATCCATACTTTAACACCGATTTTACCATAAATAGTATCAGCTTCTTTTAAAGCATAATCGATATCAGCTCTTAAAGTATGACGAGGAACTTTTCCTTCAGTATAACCTTCTCCTCTTGCAATTTCAGCACCGTTTAATCTACCAGATACTAAAGTTTTAATACCTTTAGCTCCTGATTTCATAACGTTTCTAATTGCTTTCTTTTGTGCAATTTTATAAGAAACACGGTTCTCAATTTGATGAGCAATATTTTCTGCAACTAAAGCCGCATCTAAATTTGGATTCTTAATTTCTTTAATAGAAATATGAATCTCTTCGCCAGTTAATTTATTTAATTCTTTTCTTAATTTTTCAATTTCATCTCCGCCATGACCAATTACTACACCTGGTTTAGCAGTATTGATAATAACTTCGGTCTTTTCATTGTTTCTTTCAATAAGAACACTTGAAACAGCGGCATCTTTTAATTTTTTCTCTAAACATTTACGAATCTTATAGTCGTTATTTAAGTATTTAGCAAAATCTTGATTTCCAGCATACCACTTAGATTCCCAAGTTTTATTTATACCAATTCTAAGTCCGACTGGACTAACTTTTTGACCCATGTATTACCCTCCTTTGCTTAATTTTTCTCACTCACTACCACTGTAACGTGGCTTGATCTTTTTAATATTGGTTTAGGGCTACCTTTGGCACCAGCACGGCCTCTTTTTAATGTTCTGCCCTCATTTACATAAGCTTCGCTAACATAAAGATTTTCTTCTTTAAGTTCTAAATTATTAACTGCATTAGAAACAGCAGATTTTAAAACTTTACGAATCACTCTAGCAGCTTCTTTATTTAAATTTGCTAAAATTGTATCTGCTTCGGTTACGTCTTTACCACGAATCAAATCGATAGATAAACGCATTTTTCTAGGTGAAATTCTAATTTCTTTAGCAATTGCTTTAGCTTCCATTTATACCATCCTTTCCGGTCTATTTTTTCTTCTTATCGTCGCCGTGACCACCAAATTTACGTGTTAAGGCAAATTCTCCTAATTTATGTCCAACCATATCTTCTGTAACATAAACTGGAATGAATTCTTTACCATTATGCACAGCAAATGTGTGTCCAATAAATACAGGATAAATTGTAGAACGGCGAGACCAAGTTTTAATTACTTCTTTTTTACCAGATTCATTTAATTTTTCAACCTTTTTCATTAAATAATCATCGACAAAAGGTTTTTTCTTTGTACTCCTTGCCATTTATAAATCATCCTTTCTTATTTCTTTCTTGAGCGAACAATTAGTTTGCTTGAAGCTTTCTTATTATTACGTGTCTTAAAGCCAAGAGCTGGTTTACCCCAAGGTGTAACTGGGTGTTTACGACCAACAGGTGCACGACCTTCTCCACCACCATGTGGGTGATCATTAGGGTTCATAACAGAACCACGAACTGTAGGTCTGATTCCCATATGTCTTTTTCTTCCAGCTTTACCGTAATTAACTAAACTATAATCTTCGTTTCCAACTTCACCGATAGTTGCTCGGCAAACACTTAATACTTTTCTAACCTCACCACTTGTTAAACGAAGTAGTGTGTAATTTCCTTCACGGCCTAAAATTTGAACACTAGAACCAGCACTTCTAGCCATTTGGCCACCTTTACCAGGTTTTAATTCAACATTGTGAACTAAAGTACCTTCTGGAATGTTTGCTAATGGTAAATTGTTACCAACCTTAATATCAGCTTGTTCACCACTTTCAATTTTCATTCCAACTTTTAAACCTTTTGGAGCAATTATATATCTTTTTTCTCCATCGTTATAATTAATTAAAGCAATGTTAGCACTTCTATTTGGATCGTATTCAATTGAAGCAACAGTTCCTTGAATACCATCTTTGTTTCTTTTAAAATCGATGATTCTGTATTTTCTCTTAGCTCCACCACCGTGATGTCTTACAGTGATTTGGCCTTGATTATTACGACCACCAGACTTTTTCATTGTTACAACTAATGATTTTTCTGGAGTTGTTTTAGTAATTTCATCGTTTACTAAAGTTGTCATACCACGTCTACCATTAGTCGTTGGTCTATATGATTTTATTGCCATATTCGTCCTCCTTAAAGATTAGTTAAGTTCAATTGAACTTCCTTCTTTTAATTTAACAATTGCTTTTTTTACTTTGTTGGCTCTTCCAAAATAACGCCCAACTCTTTTTCTTTTAGCATAAGTATTAATTGTATTAACACTTTCTACTTTAACATTGAAAATCTTTTCAACAGCTTGTTTAATTTGAATTTTATTAGCTTTAGGATCAACGCTGAATACTACAACGTTATCTTTAGCTAAATCACTAGTTTTTTCAGTGATAATTGGAGCTTTGATAATGTCTCTATAATTTTCCATTATTTATACGCCTCCTCTATCATTTCTACTGCTTTCTTAGTAATAACTAATCCATCAGCACCGATGATATCTAACACATTAATTTCGCTAACTTCTAATAATTCAACTTTTGGAATATTACGAGTAGCTAAAATTAAGTTATCAGTTAATTCATCTACAACAATTAAAGTCTTCTTAGGAGCTTTAATGTCGTTTAATAATTTAATCATATCTTTAGTTTTTGGAGTTTTAACATTTAATTCGTCTAAAATGATAATTTCATTTTCTTGAACTTTATAAGACAAAGCTGATTTTAAAGCTAAAACTCTTTCTTTACGGTTCATTTTCTTACCGTAAGTTCTTGGATGTGGTCCGAATACTATACCACCATGATACCAATGTGGAGCTCTTGTACTACCTTGTCTAGCTCTACCAGTACCTTTTTGTCTCCATGGCTTTCTTCCGCCACCGCTTACTTCGCTACGTGTTTTTGTATCAGCAGTTCCTTGTCTTTGAGAAGCTTGTGCTAAAGTAATAGCATCGTATAAAACGGCATCGTTAGGTTTAATACCAAAAACGTTTTCATTTAAAGTAATATCACTAACTTTTTCGCCTTTAACATTAATTACATTATTCTTTTTCATAAGATTAACCCTCCTATGCTTCTGCGCTTTCTGTATTTTCTACTTCTGCAGGTTTTTCTTCTTTATTATAATTAACAAGCTCTGCACGTTTATTTACTTTGCCATTATTTTTAACAGCACTCTTAATCATAACTAATCCTTTTTTAGGTCCAGGAATATTTCCTTTAACTAAAATTGCATTGTTTTCTAAATCAACATCGACAATTTCCAAATTTTGGATAGTTACTGTATTAACTCCCATGTGACTTGGAAGTCCTCTACCTTTAAATACACGTTTAGGAAGCATTGTACCAAGTGAACCTACACCTCTATGGTATTTAGAACCATGTCCCATAGGTCCTCTACTTTGATTATATTTTTTGATATTTCCTTGGAACCCTTTACCTTTAGTAGTTCCAGTTACATCAACCATCTCACCAACTTCGAAGATATCAGCTTTTACTTCATCTCCCAATTGATAATTATTGATGTCTACACCTCTGATTTCTTTAAAGAAGCGCTTAGGTGTCGTATTTGCTTTGCTAGTAATTCCTAGAGAAGCTTTTGTCGCTAATTTTTCTCTTTTATCATCGAATGCAAGTTGAATAGCTTCATAACCATCGTTTTCTGTTGTTTTAATTTGAGTTACAACATTAGGGGTAACTTCAACAACAGTAACTGGAGTTAATTTACCATCTTGATCAAAAACTTGAGTCATTCCGATTTTACGACCTAAGATTCCTTTCATATTTTCATCCTCCTATTATAATTTAATTTGAATATCAACACCGCTTGGAATATCTAAATGCGACAAAGCATCGATAGTCTCCTTGCTTGGATTATTGATATCAATAAGTCTTTTATGTGTTCTTTTTTCAAATTGTTCACGTGAATCTTTATATTTGTGAACAGCTCTTAAAATTGTAATCTTTTCAACTTCAGTTGGAAGTGGTACAGGTCCACTAACTTCGCCACCAGTTCTTTTAACTGTGTCAACGATTTTGCCGCAAGCAGCATCCAAGTTTTTGTGTTCAAAAGATTTTAATCTAATACGAACTTTTTTTGACATTATTGTATCCTCCTCTCGCCTATATCTAGTATAGACTTGCTCCGTGTAAAAACCCGACTTAAAGATTAAATTGTTTTACAACTTAACCTGGTGTATCGGCAACCTCACACATCTAAGCACGTCACACATACAAAATTATACAATAAAATTATATGAATTGCAACACTTTTTTATTATTTTTATGCATTTTTTTCAAATAAAATATAGCACGTACTTTACGTAAAAATATAAAAAGTTAACCAAAAATGATTAACTTTCAAAAATATTACAAGTTGCATCCATAATCTTTATGATTTAAATCATTATACATCGCATATGTCAAACACTTTAATCCACCATGACAAACCTCAGAATGCTCACAATTTATGCATTCATCAGGTATCTTCTTCTCTCTTAACTCTTTTAAAACATCACTATTTGTATATAAATCGTACATACTTCTATCAAATAAATTACCAACAATAATTGGCATTCTCCTGCAAGGAACCAAGTCGCCATTTTCCATCACTGTAAGTAATGTATCACCAGCTGTACACCCATAAGCAAAATCATTAGTCATTTGAAATTGCAAAGCCCTATACATTGAAATCGTTGTATTATTGTTTTTAATTTTCTTTAATTTATTTCTTTCCTTATTCATAATTTCTAAATATTCTCTAGTCTGTTCATAATTCAAAGCTAAAGACTTATCGGAATTACCAAGTGGTATAAATCTATCAGACCATACATTATTAACCCCATACTTCCTCGCATAACGAACAACCTTCGGAAACCCTTTATAATTTAAACTTGTCGCCGTAAAAGAAATTGAAGTAAATATATCCTCTTTTCTCAAATTAACAATACCTTCCGCAATTTTTTTATATGTGCCTTTACCTCTAATATAATCATTTGTTTTTTTTCCGCCTTCCAAACTAACTTGAACATACTTAGGATTATAACTCTTAAGTCTTTGAGCTATCTTTTCATTAATAAGTGTTCCGTTAGTTAAAATCGAAAAAGAAATCAAATCACTATCCTCTTTAATTAAGTCCAATATTTTAAATAAATAAGGATTACAAAGAGGCTCACCACCAGTAATATTAATATGACCTTTCATTTTTTTCTTTTCTAAAAGTTCTTTAAATTGCTTATAAATTATAACAAGCTTCTCATATTCTAACTGAACCGGCTTATGGTTTTCCTGATAGCAATGTAAACACCTTAAATTACAGTTCTCACTTAAATGCCACTGCAAAACAAACTTCCTTACCAAGAACCTCCGCCTCCACAAGAAGAGCAGCCACCACCACATGATGAACAACCACCACCACATGATGAACTAGAAGAACTAGAAGTACTTGGAGGATAATAAACATGATCATATATAGAATAATAGAAATAATCACTACTATAATCAAAATTTCCCATATCCATTTCAGGTATATAAATATTCTCAAACTTTTGAATCCACTTTTTAGAAATATTTAAAACATAAGTATATGGTAAAATATTGTAAAAATAATATGGATTTTCAGAAACTAACTGTTCTAATTTAGATTTTTCTGCCGTCACTAAAAACTCTCTAAATCCCATTACTTTAGCACTTATCATCTCACCATATTTTGTCTTTCTACCCATCAAAACAATAAATAATATATTAACTAAAATACACCCAAATGATAAATAATATAAAATACTAAAGTTTGGATCCATATCTTCTATAACTTTATAAGATATAATGCATAATATCAAAATAAGTACAGTTCTTGCAATAGCATAAACCTTTTGTTTATTAGCTGTCTTATCGTAAACTTTATCTTTAAAACTTTCCTTTAAAGCATTCTCAACCTCACTAAAAGCTTTATAAAATGTCTTATGTTCACTTAAGATAATCTCATCTTTAGAATTAAATAATCTATCATAAACAATTTTCTCAAACACTCCAATTTCTGGCATTTTAGAAATTTTTTCATCATACTCTGCCATTTGTTTATCATAATTTTTAACACTATCATCATATTCTTTTCTTTTTTGCTTAATATCTTTTAATCTTTCTTCTTCATTATCACTAATAATCTCAATATATCCACCATTAACTAAATTATTTTTAACCTTTAAAAATCTATCAATATTCGTTTTTAATTTCTTAACATCACCTTTTTTAAATAAATGAACCATCATCGTAGTCTCTGACCTACTTAATTTATCATCAGCTTCTTTTAATTTTTTTACCTCTATCTCTCTTTTAGGTAACATATCATCAAATGATTTTATTTTTTTAGGTTTAACTATCAAATTAGTTATTTTAATATCATCTTTAACCTCATCTATTTTAATATAACCCTTACTAGCTAACTGAACAATAAGCGAAATAGTTAATTTTTTATTAGCTTGTCTTTTATTATAAACATAACCAATCTCTGCTGAACTAAGACCTTCTGGAGGATAAAATTCCACCGTCTGAACATTCTTCGCATAATTCTTTCCGAATTTAAACCATTTATAAATCGTATAACCCGTTAAAACAAACACCAAAATAGAAACTAATATCGAACCAAAACCATAATTATAACTTCCACCTTTAAAATATCCTTCAGGTAGTTCAACATCAACCGTAAGTGATTTAGAAAGCGGCTCATATTCATACTCAAAATAAGAAATATCACACCCTTCACCATATCGTTCATAACGTCTCTCACAATAATCTTTTAATTGAAGTTCATAATTCTTATCCTCATCAAAACTAGCCTTCAAGGTATTTCCACTAACCGAAAAATCAACTGCTTCATTCACATTTTCTTTTCTATATTTATCGGTAAAAAAGTTAACATTATACCCTTCTATACTTTTAGGCATATTTACCTCAATAGAAGCATTTTTAATCTCTGTTCCCCAATAATCTCCATAAGCGTGAAAAATAAATTCATCAAAACCCTCAAACGGATCTTGTCCCATATCATAAGTATATTTAATTACATAAGTTTTTTCACCTTGACCTACATACTCATCCGCATCACCAATTTTTATTCTAGCTTTTTTATTTACTCTATCTACAGTATATAAATCATTTTCAGCTCTATAATCTAAAACGTTAGACTTTCTTTTTATAACTTTACCATCCATACCTTTATATTCTAACCACTCAGGTGTAAATTTATAAATACCATGTTTATATGCACTTGTAAAATTAACTGTTAAATTCTCAGTCACATAAACCTTATTATCCTCTTTAACATTCAAAATTACATTATACTTTTCAATAGTAAAACCATCAGCCAAAGAAATGTTTTCTTCCTCATCTAAAGATTCAAAAAATGAACCAACAAGACCAAAAATAAATGGTATTCCGAAAAAAATAAATAAAATAACTATACACCCTAATTTAAATTTCGAAAAAAACTTATTAAAAAAATATTTCACCTTAGACATTCTCTCACCTACATTTAAACCTTAATTACATTTTACCACAACCAATACTAGTTTATAAACCATTCATTAAAATTAAAAGAGTAAACATTAATATATTTACTCTTCGTCACCAATAACATCATAATCTTCTAAAACATAATGACCATCTTTTTTAGAAAAAGTATAACTATACCTTGTACCAGTATTTTTTAAATTATCAAATTCATTTTCATAATTAGCCGATAATTTTGTTAAATCAATATCTTCTCCATTTTCAGTTGTATGCATATAATCATTGGCATTATAAACTCTATTAATTCCAAGTGGATCGGTTGTAATATAATCACTCTGTAAAGGGTTATAATAAAGTTTATTAAGCACTAATTTTATTTTATCACCATCTCTTTTAATACTATTTACCTTAGTATAAATCGGTTCTGTTCCAACGCCACCATGCCCAGTATGATTATTATTCCATACAAATGTGTTGTTTTCACTATTGTAAGTGTAAAGTACTCCATCGTTAAGTTCACAATTAACATCCGAAAAAGTTACTTCTTTGTCAAAAATACTATTGATATATTTTTCTACTTCACTACCATCAATTTGTTCACAGTTGTAAACACCTGTACAGATTTTGTTAATTGCAACTCGCGTTAAATCATCGTAACCATAAGCATCTAAAGCATCAAGTTTATTTTCATCGATAAAATATTCTAGTTCTACAGCTACTTCATCTAAACTTTGCAATCTTTCAGTTTCCGTGACAACCACATCAGAACCACCAAAAGCTATCATTAAAATAATAATTAAAATAAGTACAACAATCACTGCAGATAAAATTATAACTAATTTATTTGGTTTTTTGGGCTGCTTAACTATATTTTGAAGCATTGGATTTGGTTCATATTCATATTCATTCATATTATCTTCTCCTATTTCTTATTTTACTTGTAAAAAGTTTATAAAAAATCCACACCGTACAAATACCGCCAAATATTAAATAGACATAAAATATAAATGGTAAATCATCATTACCTTGCATAACAATTAAACTTGTTCCAAGAATATATGCCACATCTAAAATCGTAATCATACACAGATGAACTAACTGTTCTAAATTTCTCATCTGATGTTTTGAGTCATTAAGTTCAATATTAAATCTAAGTTCACCACTATTTATTCCCTTCAAAAATGAAAGCATCTCATTAGGTAAATATACTAAATCAGTTCCACTTTGAGCCGCCTTTTGAACAAATTTTTTAGCCTTATCACTATCAAATATATTTCCAGGTTTAATGTGCGTACTAAGTATCTGCATCAAATTAATACTTGGACTAACACTTCTAAGTACCCCTTCCAAAACAATAATTCCACGCATAAGCATTGTGACATCTTTTGGAAGACTAATATGATTGTTTGACAGCATCGCTAAAAAATCATTCATAAAGTCTTTTATATCAATATTTGAAATATCCTGACTTTTATTTTTATTTAAAACCTTAGTAATATCGTTTTTCAAAGTCATATGATCGATATTGCCCCTCGTTTTTCCAAACGCGAGTAATATATGAGAAACTTCTGTCACATCGTCATTTATAATGGCTATAATGCACTTACTCAAAAGTTCACGATCCCTCTTAGATAGTCTTCCCATCATTCCAAAATCTAAATATATAATTTTACCATCTTTAATTTTTAGATTTTCAACATGTGGATCAGCATGGAAATACCCATCGTCTAGAGCTTGTTTAATGTAATTGGCTGCTAATTTTTTCCCAATCTCATCTCTATCGTAACCATGTTTTTCTAAAGTAGCAAAATCGTTTATTCTAATGCCATCCATATATTCCATTACAAGTGATTTACTAGTTGTATATTCTCTATATACTTTTGGTGAACGTATATATAAAATATCTTTGTTTTTTTCATAGAACTCTTCTGTATGTGAAGCTTCAATTAAGAAATTCATCTCTTCTTTAGCTGTTTCAAACATCTCATCAATAATATCTTTAAAATTGAAAACTGAATTAAATATTTTGTCTATTTGCAATATATCGATAATTTTTTTGAGTAACCTTACATCCATAGCCATAAGTTCATATATGTTATCTCGTTGAATTTTTATAACTACTTCTTGACCATTAGTTAAAACAGCTTTATGCACTTCAGCAATCGAAGCCGATCCAATAGGAACCTCTTCTATACTCGCAAATATTTCACTTGCTTTCCCATCATATTCTCTATCTAATATTTCTAAAACCTTTTCATATGGCATTGGTTTTACTTGATTTCTTAAATGTGAAAGTTCATCACAATATTCTTTAGGAATTACATCATCACGTGAAGCTAATATTTGTCCAAGCTTTATAAAAGTAGGTCCTGCCTCTTCAATTGCTAAACGTAAATTTTGAGGTGTCGCATGTTTTATCAAATCATATTTTTTTATAATGCGAACAATTTCTAATAATCGCTCTTTACCACTAAGCATCTTTTTTCTTATTAGCCTTTAATAATTTTAAAATTTCTTTTTTATCTTCTTCACTAAGTTCATTAATTTTATCAGCTAACTCTTCTTTTGTTAAATCAGCCTTTTCAACTGTTACTGTAATATTATCTTTCATTTTTTCTTTAATGTTGTGTTTTAACTCTTCATTCAAAGCTTGTCCTTGTTTATAAGCTTCTTCTCCTTTTTGTAATAATTCTTCTTTTAAACCCTTGGCTTTTTCGCTAGTCATAACCATTGCACCAAGTCCCATAAGCATAACATTTTCTAAAGTTTCTTTCATATAATATCACCTTCCTTATTATATAAATTATACCACGAACCATACCTTTTTTAAAAGAGCTAATAAACATTTTACTTATTCAAACATAAATGATAAAATTAAATAGGTGATTAAATTGAAAGTAACAGTATTAGGCGCTGGTGCATATGGATGCGCTCTTGCCGGAATTTTAAATGAAAATAAAAATGAAGTCGTAATATGGACTCCATTCGAAAAAGAAGTTAAAGAACTAACCGAAACTAGGACTTCTCCAAAACTTCCAAGCATTGAAATAAATAATAAAATTAAAATAACTAGTGATTTAGAAGAAGCTTTAAACAAAACTAATTTAATCGTTATTGCTATTCCAACAGCTTTTTTATCTTCATCAATCAAAAAAGTAAAAAAATATTATGAAGATACACCAATTTGTATAGCAACCAAAGGTATCGAACAAGATACCCACTTATTTGTTTATGATGTCGTTAAAAACATTTTAAAAACTGAAAAAATTGCTATCATATCAGGCCCATCATTTGCTATTGACATTGCTAATAATTATCCAGTTGGTTTAACTTTAGCTTGTCAAGATAAAGAAACCATTGAACTAACTTTTAAAGCATTAGTCAACAATCATTTTAAATTGAGAAAAAGTCACGACATTATTGGAACTGAATTATGCGGATCAGTTAAAAATATTATAGCTATTGCTTCTGGTATTTTAGCCGGACTCGGTATGCCAGAATCAACATCTGCTATGTTAATAACTGAATCTCTTCATGATATCAAAGCTTTAATTAAAGGTTTAGGTGGCGATGGTTCAACCGTCTTATCATATGCGGGATTTGGTGACTTATTACTAACTGCCACTTCTTCAAAAAGCCGTAATTATTCTTTTGGTTATTTAATCGGCTCTAAAGCTTCTAAAGAAGAAATCAATAATTACATCAAAAATACTACCATTGAAGGATTATATACCTTAAAATCAATCAGTGAACTAGTTACAAACAAAGATGTTGATATGCCGATTATAAACCTTATGGAACAAATTATTTATCAAAACAAAAATCCCGAAGAACTAATTA
>CAWVFK010000042.1:0-43982 GCA_963928595.1 Candidatus Coprosoma sp.
ATGGAGAAGCCTTAGGTTTCTGTGAAGTAGAAAAAGCTTACCGTGAGGTAAGCTAATGTCAAAATTTATTTTGGCATTTTGTTCTTACTGAAAAATGTGTTAAAATATAAAAGGTGATATATTTATGGATAAAGTTTTAGGTGTTTTAAAAGAAATGAATATTGATTATGAAATTATTACTCATCCAGCCGCATACACAACTGAGGAAGCTAATGAATACGTTAAAGATCGAGAGGGAGTATTTTCTAAAACATTACTCTTATCAGACAAAAAGACAAAAACTTTTATTTAATTATTGTAGATGATAGAAAACGTTTAGATATAAAAAAGTTAAGCACTTTAGTAGGTCAAAGATTACATTTTGCTAAAGAAGAAGATTTAATAAAAAAATTAGGATTAAAACCTGGCAGCGTTTCATTATTTGGATTAATTAATAATAAAGAAAAAGATGTAAATGTGTTTATAGATAAAGAAGTTACTAAAGAAAATATAATAAACTTTCATCCGAACGTTAATACAGCCACACTTTTTATATCTATTGATAACATGTTTAAATTTTTAGATAACCTAAACTTTAAATATCAAATTATAGATTTATAAAACTATGTTATGTTATAATCATATATGAAAGTAGGAAAAAACATGGATTTATGGCAATATGAAAAAGACTTACAAGCAAAAGGAATAAATATCATAGGGGGAACTGATGAAGCAGGCAGGGGACCACTTTATGGACCAGTTGTTGCGGCTTGTGTCGTTTTACCACAAGGTTTCGAATTAGAAGGTTTAAATGATTCTAAAAAATTAACCGAAAAAAAACGCAATATATTTTATGATTATATTGTGGAAAACACTATTTATGGAATTGGTATTGTTTCTCCAGAAGAAATAGATAAAATCAATATCTATGAAGCAAGTAGAAAGGCCATGATTGAAGCCATTAGAAAGGTTCAAAAACAAATTCCATTAGAATATGTTTTGTCCGATGCCATGCCCATAGATATAGATGTTCCTGTTATGCCAATTATAAAAGGTGATGCTAAAAGTGCTTCCATTGCCGCAGCTAGTGTTATAGCCAAAGTAACTAGGGATAGAATTTTATATGAAATAGATAAAAAGCACCCCGAATATGGTTTTAAAAATCATAAGGGATATCCAACTAAAAAACACTTAGAAGCTATTAATAAATATGGTTTAATTGATGGATATCGAAAAACTTACGGTCCGATTAAAAATTATATAGAAAATGGTCATTGTTAGAAAGGAAATAATTATGATAATAAATGAGAATAATAAAGATATGGTTTTAAGAGGTATGGTGAAAAGAGGATTTAACCAAGATCCAAATGAACTTAGAGCTAAACTTCACCCAAATGCTGGCAAAATTAATAAACCTAACACTCCAGAGCCACCAACTCAAGTAAAAAAAACTATTGCTGACAATAGTCTAAAAGAAACATTTAATGAATTGAGAAGATTAAAATGAAAATCACAAAAATACCAGTAGGCTATTTAGAATCAAATTGTTATGTCCTAGAAGAAGATAATAAAGTAATTGTAATAGATCCAGGTGATGACTATGAAAAAATTTCAAGGTCACTTAAAAATAAAGATGTAATAAAAGTTTTAATTACGCACTATCATCCAGATCATATAGGAGCTTTAAATCATTTTGAAAAAGAGTTAATATTAAATAATCCTAAAGAACAGACATATTATTTTGAACCTTTTACTTTTGAAGTTATTTTTACTAAAGGACATACAAGTGATAGTGTCACATATTATTTTCCTAAAGAGCACGCTATGTTTACCGGTGACTTTCTATTCAAAGAAACCATTGGTCGAACCGATATGCCTACTGGAAACATGAAAGAAATGAAAAATAGTTTAGACATCATTAAAACTTATCCTAATAATACAAAAATTTATCCAGGACACGGAGATATTACTAATTTAAAATATGAAAAAGAAAACAATTACTTTTTGAAATAGATTTTTGTTGTTGTTAATTTAATGCCGTGTTATAATTATAATAAAAAGGAGGCTAAAATATGTTTGAAGGTACAGGTAAGTATTTTTTAATTCTTTTTATCGTTCTTTTTATCGTTTATATGACAGTAAA
Source organism: Candidatus Coprosoma sp. (assembly GCA_963928595.1). GTDB lineage: Bacteria > Bacillota_I > Bacilli_A > RF39 > UBA660 > Coprosoma. The sequence goes on from CAWVFK010000042.1 coordinate 2,123, forward strand.
AATTTGTTTAGGTAAATTATTTAAAGAAGCTAAAATTCCCGCGTGGAAAGCTTATGTTCCTTTTTATAATAGATTAGTTTTGGTAGAGTTATTGGACATAAAAAAATCTGTCTTTTATAAAACCTTAATACCATTTGCCAATCTATATTATTACAATATAATAATTAAAGAGCTTTTAAAAGCCTATAAATTAGATTCTAAGGAATCAATTTGGTTTATTCTTGTACCAATGTATAAATTTCCTGAATTAGTTTTTAAAAGGCCTAAATTTATGCTTCATATGTATGATGATACAGAACAGTTTTTAAGTAATCAAAATATCTTATTTGAAACTACACCAGAAGATTTAAACCAAAGTCAAATACCAAATCGGACTGTAAATCAAACTCCAAATCTAGATATAAATCAAGTGCCAGATCAAACTACCAATCAAGTACAGACACCTAATCAAGTAAATAGGGTTGTAATTAATCCAAGCTTATATAATCAAATAGATAATACTGTCAAAGAAGAACCACCAGTTAACTTATATACAAATGATGGTGGAGATAGTGTCTTTTTAAACAATTCTCTTGAACCCGACGAAAGACATGAAACTGTTATTGAAGCTAAACAAGAAGTTAAACAAGAAGAAAAACCAATTTTTGTCGACAATAGTAAGCCAAAAGTTTGCCCAAAATGTGGAACTAAATTAGCCCCTACAGCCACAACTTGCTTCCTTTGCGGTACAAAAGTATTGTAATTTTTTCACAAAACATGTATAATTAAAAACAAAGCCATGACCAAGAGGAGTAAATATTTATCTATTTAAAGAAAGTTAGTGGTAGATGTAAACTAACAATAGAAAATATTGAAGGTAGCTTGACCAAGCTGATTTTCTGAAATAGTAGTAGGAAAATACGTCTAAGTGCGTTAAACTAATCAAGGTAAGTTAAACTTATAAATTAAGGTGGTACCACGTTCAATACGTCCTTAAATTTATAAGTTTTTTTGTTATAAGGTGATTCATATGATAGAAATTTTTGAGAAATATGTTAATAACTTTGATATGAAAGATGAAAACATTAAGGCAAAATATAATCATTCATACCGAGTCATGAAGCTTAGTGAAAAATACGCTAAAGAGTTACATTTTAACCAAGAAGATATCCAAATTGCCAAAATAATTGGATTACTGCACGATATTGGTCGTTTTGAACAATACAAACAATATCATTCATATAATGATTCCAAAACATTTGATCATGCAGACTACGGGGTTAAAATATTGTTTGAACAGAAACTGATACAAAATTTTGAAATTCCAAAAAAATATTATGATATTATTGAATTTTCTATTAAAAATCATAATAAATTTAGTATCAATAAAATAGATGATGAAAGAAAATTAATGCATGCAAAATTAATTAGAGATACTGATAAAATAGATATAATATTTTTATTTGGTTATCTAAACGATTTGAGATTAAAAGAAACAGACGAGCCAATTACTAAAGAAGTCTTAGAATGCATTAAAAGACATAAATCCGTAGATATTAATCTATGTAAAAACCCAAATGATTACATTGTAACAAAATTATCTTTCGCTTTTGATATAAACTATGATGAATGTTTAAAAGAGTTTAAAGAATATTTAGCAAAATTTTATGAGAGGCTAAAATATAAATACATATATGAACAAGTATATATAGAAGTTATGAAATATATAGACGAAAGGAATGAGAATAATGCTTGATAAAAAATATAATCATTTAATTGTTGAAAAAGATAAATATGAAACTTGGAAAAAGAAAGGGTATTTTACTGCTGGTGACATGAATAAAAAGCCATACGCTATTGTGATTCCACCACCAAACGTAACCGGTAAACTTCATATTGGCCATGCTTGGGATACGGCTTTACAAGATATTTTAATTAGATATAAAAAACTAAAAGGATTTGATGCTTTATGGGTTCCAGGAATGGACCATGCTGGTATTGCCACACAAGCAAAAGTTGATAAAAGATTGCGAGAGGAAGGAATTGATCCGAGAAGCATGGACCGTGAAGAATGGTTAAAAGCCGCCTGGGCTTGGAAAGATGAGTATGCTGAGAATATCCATAAACAATGGGCTAAACTTGGACTTGCCTTAGATTATTCAAAAGAAAGATTCACTCTAGATGAAGGACTTTCTAAAGCTGTTCGAAAAGTTTTTGTTGAATTATATAATAAAGGATTAATTTATCGTGGTGAAAGAATTATTAATTGGGATCCAGTTCAATTAACCGCTTTATCTAATGAAGAAGTAATTTATAAAGATGAGGAAGGTGCTTTTTACCACCTAAAATATTATATCGATGGAACTGATGAATACTTAGATGTTGCAACAACGCGTCCTGAAACTTTATTTGGTGATACCGCTGTTGCTGTTAACCCAAATGATAAAAGGTATAAACACCTAATTGGACAAAATGTTATTCTACCAATTGTTGGTAAAAAAATTCCAATTATTGCTGACGAACACGCTGATGTTGAGAAAGGAACTGGATGTGTAAAAATAACTCCAGCTCATGACCCAAATGACTTTGAAGTAGGACAAAGACACGGCTTAGAAAAAATCGTTATTATGAATCCCAATGCCACAATGAATGAAAAAACAGGCAAATATCAAGGACTAAATAGATTTGAATGTCGTGAAAAATTAGTTGAAGATTTAAAAGAACAAGGTTTATTACTAGGTATTGAAAAAATCAATCACTCAGTTGGACATTCTGAAAGAAGTGATGCCATTGTTGAGCCATATTTATCTAAACAATGGTTTGTTAAAATGGATGTTCTAGCCAAAAATGCTTTAAAAAATCAACATAATCAAAATACTAAAGTAAACTTCTTCCCAGAAAGATTTGAAAAGACCTTAAATCACTGGTTAGAAATTTCTCATGACTGGTGTATATCTAGACAATTGTGGTGGGGACATCGTATTCCAGCATGGTATAAGGATGATGAAGTATATGTTGGTACGGAAGCACCAAAAGAAGAAGGATGGACTAGAGACCCTGATACTCTAGACACATGGTTTTCGTCAGCTCTATGGCCATTTAGTACCATGGGTTGGCCTGATGATACTGAACTATATAAAAGATATTATCCAAATGATGTTATAATTACTGGCTTCGATATCATCTTCTTCTGGGTTAGTCGTATGATATTCCAAGGATTAGAATTCACCGGCCAAAGACCATTTAAAGATTGTTTAATTCATGGATTAGTACGTGATAACTTAGGACGTAAAATGAGTAAATCTTTGGGTAATGGTGTTGATCCAATGGATGAAATCGAAAAATATGGCGCTGATAGTCTAAGATTTTTCTTAACAACATCTTCTGCTCCAGGTATGGATGTAAAGTATGATCCTGAAAAAGTTAAATCAACTTGGAATTTTATAAATAAACTTTGGAATGCTTCAAGATTTGTATTGATGAACATCGAAACCGACTACGAAGAAACTATGGATAACTTAACTTTACCGGACAAATGGATTTTAACTAAATTAAATGAGACCGTTAAAGATGTTACAAATAGCATGGAAAAATATGAATTTAATATTGTTGGAACAACTTTATATAATTTCATTTGGAATGATTTTTGTGATTGGTATATTGAACTTTCTAAAATCAATATGAATAATACATCTAAAACAATACTAGTTAAAGTGTTGAAAGCTATTTTAAAAATGCTTCACCCATTCATGCCTTATGTCACTGAGGAAATATATACAAAGCTTCCAAATATCGAAGAGTCTATCATGTTAAGTACATATCCAGAATATAACGAAGAAGAAATCTTTGAAAATAGTCAAGACATGAAAGAAATCATTGAACTTGTTAAAAAGATAAGAAAAGCTAAACTTGAAAATAACATTAAAGAAAACCACATTGAATATACAAATGAAATCTTAAAAAGTAATGAAACTATTTTAAACAAATTGCTAAAAAATACCGAAATTAAAAATTATCAATCACTTGACACTTTAGTTTTCAATTTTATGGGTGATAATATAACTTTATATTATGATAATTCATTAAATAAAACAGCAGAAATCGAAAGTTTATATAAAGACAAAGAACGCTTAGAAGCGTCAATTGCTAGACGTGAAAAATTACTTTCTAACGAAAATTACGTAAACAAAGCACCGAGCAATATCGTTGAAAATGAAAGACAAACATTAGAAAAAGAAAAACAAGAATTAGAACTAATCATTCAAAAATTAAAATAGCAAAAAAGATTGATTTATGAAAAGAAATGTGGTATATTGATAATAGAATAGGGGCGAGGAGGTGAAATAGATGAGAAATAATTCAAAGGGTTTTACTTTGATTGAGCTATTGGCTGTAATCGTTATCTTAGCTATTATCGCCTTAATTACAACTCCAATCATTTTAAATGTCATTGAAGATTCTAGAAGAAATTCAGCAGTCGATAAAGCTTGGGGAGCAATTGATGCCGTTAGATTAGCATATTCACAAGCTCAAACAGGTTCTGAACCAGTTGGTATCCCATTTACTGTTAACTTTCCTAAAGGAAACGCTAAAGGTGATAAAGATAAAGATTGGGGAACAGTTCTAGCTACTGGTGGTGGATATGGTAAAGGATTCATTAATGATCAGCCAGTTCAAGCTAGTGGCGAAATGCCACAAGGCGGATATATTACAATCAAAGCTGATGGTAGTATTATTGCTTATCAGTTAAGATTTGGTCAATATTATTGTTCAACAATGGCTGAAGGAGAACACGATGATTTCGATGACAATAAAATGTTCTGTTCTAGAGTACCTTCTGATGTAGAAGTAGATACTAATGCAGATGCTAGTAATCACGTTGGAGGAACTTATACTAAACCAGCTGTTACAGAATAAGGCTTTAAATTTAGCCTTTTTTTCTTGCTTAAATATTTTTGTTATGATATTATTATAATAGAGGCTGGTTATTATGAAAGAAGAAAATGCACGAAGTAGTACAATTAGAGTAGTTGAGTATAGCGCAATCTTAGTGTTTTTTCTTATCGTATTAATTATTCTAGTCCCTTCGGTTTCTAAAATCGTCTATAATATGTCTAAAGATTCCGCTGTCACTAGTACTAAAGGAACTATTGATACCGTCAAATCATTTTATGTTGATATGAACTTATTAAATGAAGTAGGACTTCCATTTAAAGTCGTTTTTGATAAAGACGGATATACATTTTATGAAATGGGTAGAAAAGTTAATTATGAAAGACACTTAAATATCAAAAACACCGGAAAACTTCCTAAAGCTGGTAGTGTACAAATAAATATAGATGGTACGATTACTGTTAAAGATTTGACTTTTGGAAACTTTAAATGTAATCAAACAAATGATAAAAATCTGGTATGTGATAATAAATGATAACTGCAAAGTTATCTTTTTCTTTGCCCAACTTTCTAACATTTACAGGTTATGATATAATGTTATAAAGGTGATAAAACATGAAACAAGAAAACATCAGAAACTTTTCGATAATTGCCCATATCGATCATGGTAAAAGTACTTTAGCCGATCGTATTTTAGAATTAACAGGGGCAATTACTGAAAGAGAAAAACAAGATCAATTGTTAGATAATATGGATATTGAAAGAGAAAGAGGTATAACGATTAAATTAAATGCCGCCCGTCTTAAGTATCATTATAAAAATGAAGATTATATTATGCATTTAATTGATACTCCTGGTCACGTCGATTTTTCTTATGAAGTATCACGTAGTTTAGCCGCTTGTGAAGGCGCTGTTTTAGTCGTTGATGCTGCTCAAGGTATCGAAGCCCAAACACTTGCCAACGTTTATCTAGCCCTAGAAAATGATTTAACTATAATACCAGTCATTAATAAAATAGATCTTCCAAATGCCGATGTTCCAAAAGTAAAAAGAGAATTAGTCGAAACATTAGGCTTTGATGAAGAAGAAATTATTTTAACAAGTGCTAAAACAGGTGAAGGGGTACAAGATTTAATTGAAGCTATCATTGAAAGAATTCCCGCTCCTCAAGGCAATTCTAACGATAAATTACGAGCTTTAGTATTCGACAGTTATTTTGATTCATATAAAGGAGTAGTTGTTTTAGTTAGAATTAAAGATGGTAAATTGAAACTAAAAGATAAAATAAAATTTATGGCTACCGGTGCTATTCATGAAGTAACTGAATTAGGTTTTAATGATCCAAAACCTAGAAATACTGATGTCTTAGAGTGTGGCGAAGTAGGTTACATATGTGCTAGTATCAAGAGTATTGGTGATATAAAAGTTGGTGATACTATTACTTTAGAAAGTAACCCAGCTACTGAAAGCTTGCCCGGATATAAACCTATGAGACCAATGGTATTCTGTGGACTATATCCAGTTGATACCAATAGATATCCTGATTTAAGAGAAGCTTTAGAAAAATTAAAATTAAACGATGCGGCTTTAGAATTTGAGCCAGAAACCTCAGAAGCTTTAGGCTTTGGTTTTAGATGTGGTTTTCTAGGACTACTTCACATGGAAATAATTGAAGAGAGATTAGAAAGAGAGTTTGGTATCAATCATATTGCTACCTCACCTTCAGTTATTTATAAAATTACTAAAACTGATAATGAAGTTATCTATATTGATAGTCCAGCAAAAATGCCTGATAGACAAAAAATAAAAGTCATCGAAGAGCCATATATCAAAACCAATATTTATGTTCCAAGTAATTACATCGGTAGTGTCATGGAACTATGTCAAAATAAACGTGGTACTTATATTAGTATGGAATATATCACTACTAATAGAGTCAATATTCACTATGAAATTCCATTGTCAGAAATAGTTTATAATTTCTTCGATAAATTAAAAAGTTCAACCAAAGGTTATGCTTCATTTGACTATGATTTAATTGGCTATAAACCAAGCGATTTAGTTAAAATGGATGTCTTACTAAATGGTGAAGTTGTCGATGCTTTAAGTGTTATCGTTCATAAAGATTTTGCGTATAACCGAGGTAAAGCTATAGTTTATAAATTAAAAGAAATTATTCCAAGACAATTATTCGAAGTCCCAATTCAGGCAGTTATTGGTTCAAAAGTAATTGCCAGAACGGATATTAAAGCCATGCGCAAAAACGTTTTAGCCAAATGTTATGGTGGTGACATCACTAGAAAAAGAAAATTATTAGAAAAACAAAAAGAAGGAAAAAAACGAATGAAAATGGTTGGCAAAGTTGAAGTTCCAAGCGAAGCATTTTTAGCTGTTTTAAATATTGATGAAGAGTAGGTGATAAAATGACCAGATATGTAACAAGAAAAATCAGAAAACATGTTGGAAAAGTAATTATTCCTCCGACACCAGAAGAAATATTAGATGATCATTTTAACTATCCTGATTACATTGAGCATATTTTAAATTTAAAAGTTGATAGAGATTTACTAGAAGAATTCTTTGATAGTAATGAAGCAGACTTTACACCTATCGACCCCCGTGTTACTGGAGCCTTTGAAGAATTTGAAAATGCCATTATTGTCTTACAAAAACAATACGAAGAGGAAATAAAGGATAGAAGGTTATCCCAAGACTATAATCAAGCTATGAAAAAAATTGCTCAGGCTTACTTTGATAAATTACAGTCTATTACTATTTTTAAGTTACAAAAAGAACAAAAATCTGATGCTTTTTTCATTAAAATGAGTGAACTTGCATCCATCTTAAATCAAGTTGTGGATATTAAAAGAAATATTGAAAATGGTGCTGAAAATCGTTTAACAGCTTTTGTTAATAGAGAAATTCCTTTAGGAAAACTTTATATTTATGATTTAACTAAAATCCAAAATAATGAAGTATATTTAAAACATAAAAAGGCTTTAGATAGATATAGAAGAAATGTCTTTAGTAAACTATTAGATGACGAAGGTGTACAGTATAAGCCAATAGAACAGCTGCACTTTCAAAGGAAAAAACAATGAGTATTTATATTCATATTCCTTTTTGTTCATCTATCTGTACTTACTGTGATTTTTGTAAAGTTCTAACTAATAAACAGTGGATAGATAAATATCTAGATGCTTTAGAAGAAGAAATTAAACAAAATTACAACGGTGAATATGTCGAAACTTTATATATTGGTGGTGGTACGCCTAGTTCCCTAAGTTTAGATGAGTTAAAGCGCTTATTTAATATTTTTAAAATATTCAATATTGATAAAAATACGGAAATAACTTTTGAAAGTAATAGTGAAGACCTAACCTTAGATAAAATTAATTTTTTAAAAAATCGTATAAATAGGTTAAGTATTGGTATTCAAACCTTTAATAAAGAAACATTAAAAAACTTAAATAGAAAATTAAATATCAATAATTTAAATAATGCCTTTAAAGCTTTTGAAAATATCAATATTGATTTAATGTATGGTTTTCAAAATCAAAGTATTGATGATATAAAAGCAGATTTAAATAAAATAATTGAACTTAATCCTACTCATATATCGACATATTGTTTAATTTTAGAACCTAATACCAAACTATATATTGATAATTATATTCCTTTAGAAGATGATAAAGAAAGCGATATGTATGATTTGATTGTTAAAACCTTAAAAGAAAATAATTATGAACAATATGAGTTAAGTAATTTTTCTAAAAAAGCGTATCAATCAAAACATAATTTGGTTTATTGGAATAATGAACACTATTACGGATTTGGATTGGGTGCGAGTGGCTATATTGATAATATTAGGTATGAAAATACAAGAAGTTTAAATGAATATCTAAAAGGAAATTATATTTTAGATAAGCATGAACTTTCACTAGATGAAACTATCCAAAATGAATTTATCTTAGGCTTTAGAAAAATAAAAGGAATTAATAAACAAAAATTTTATCAAAAATATAAAATAAATTTAGATGAGATAAAATTAATTAACGATCTTTTATCACAAAAGTTGTTAATCGAAAATGAAGAAAATATTTATATTAACCCTCAGTATCTGTATACCTCTAATGAAGTTTTATTAAATTTTATCGATTTCACTTTACACAAACATTAGTTTGTGATAATCTTAAGGTAGGTGATAACATGAAAGATACTTTTAACAAAGAACTATCATATATTAAAAATCAAAAATATCGAGAAAATGCTCAAAAACTGATAGAACTTCTTCCAGATTATTTCTATGAAGTAGCCGCTAGTTCAACCGGTAAATATCATCCTGCTTTTGCTTTAGGTGAAGGCGGCCTTGTTAGACACACTAAAGTAGCGGTTAAAATAGCTTACGAACTTTCTAATAATGATGTTATCGGTTATTCTTTCACTCAAGATGAAAAAGATCTCATGATAATTGCTTTAATTATGCATGATGGTCTAAAACATGGAAAAGTTAAAGAAAAATATGTTAGATTTGATCACCCAATCTTGATGGCAAACTATATTAAAGAAAATAAAGATAAAACGACATTTACTGATGAAGAAATTGAATTCTTATCAAATGTTATATCTAGTCATATGGGTCAGTGGAATACCAATCCATATAGTGATGTTGTACTTCCAGTACCTCATAATAAATATCAAAGATTTGTTCACATGTGTGACTTTCTTGCCAGCCGTAAATTTTTAGATATAAAATTTAAAAATAATGAAATAGAGGAGTGATTGAAATGGCTAAGTGGGATAAAGATTATCTCGCATTATGTAAAAGAATACTAAAAGAGGGCACTGAGGTTGAAAATAGAACTGGTGTAAATACGCTTAAAGTACCATCACATCATTTTCACTTTGACCTAGAAGAAGAATTTCCAATTTTAACAACTAAACAGCTATTTATAAGACAAGCTGTTTTAGAAATGCTATGGATTTATCAAAAGCAAAGCAATGATGTTAGATGGTTACAGGACAGAAATGTTCACATCTGGGATGAATGGGAAGTCGATGAAGATGGAATTTATCGTATTTACGAAGCCCCAAGTGAACAAACTCCATATGATAAAGATCGTGAAGTACCAGTTTTAGATCCATATAGTGTTCCTGTTCATAATCATAATGGAAAACTAGATTATAAACGTGATGAAAATGGCAATATTCTAACCGCAAAAAGTTTAAGTGAAGAAAATAGTCTAAAATTGTTTCCAGACCGCGAAACAGTTAAGAAAAATATAAAGACCGCAAAATTTTATGGTAAAGAATATGCCCATACCATTGGAACAGCATATGGATATATCGTTGGAAAATTTGAAATGGTTCAAAACTTAATCAATAATTTAAAGACAAATCCAAACGATAGACGTAATGTTATGAGTTTATGGCAAGATGATTATGTTAATACCGCTGTTTTACCATCCTGTGTTTGGTCAAGTGAATGGGATGTAACAGATGGAAAATTAAATGCCTGGGTTCATCAGAGAAGTTGTGATGTTCCACTAGGACTACCATTTAATGTAACCCAATATTCTGTTTTACTTAATATGCTCGCACAGGTTACTAATTTAAAACCAGGAACCATAGATTGGAGCATTAAAGATGCCCATATTTATATTAACCAAATTGAAGGTATTAAAGAACAAATTCGCCGTGGAGAAGAATTAGAAGATTTAAAAGCACCTGAATTATGGCTAAATCCAGACGTAACTGATTTCTTTGAATTTGATGGTTCTAAAGAATGTAAAGATATCAAATTATTAAACTATAAGCACCACGGAAAAATCAGATTTCCACTTGCTCAATGAAATTATCAGCCATTGCCGCCATTGGTCGAAATGGTGAACTCGGAAAAGATAATAATTTGATATGGCATCTTAAAGGAGATATGAACTTTTTCAAAGCAACAACTCTTGGTCATACTATAATTATGGGCCGAAAAACCTTTGAATCACTTCCTAAACTATTACCTGGAAGAAAACATATCGTTTTATCAAGTGGTAATATCGATATTCCTGAAGTAGAAGTTTATCACGATATCGCAATTTTTTTACAAAATTATCAAAACAGTGATGAGAAAATATTTAATATTGGTGGCGCTAGTATTTATAAAGCTTTATTAGATTATACTGAAAAAATATATCTAACTGAAATAGATGCAAGTGCCCAAGCCGATGTTTATTTTCCCAAATTTAATAAAGATGATTATTATGCTACTATATTAGACAATACCCAAGACCAAGATACGGGTATAAAATATAAACACGTTTTATATAAAAGGAGATAAAATATGAAAGGCAAATTAATAACTATTGAAGGAACTGATTGTTCCGGCAAAGAAACCCAAACCAATTTACTAATAAAAAAACTAAGAGAAGAAGGATATCAAGTTCAAAACTTTTCTTTCCCAAACTATAATTCACCAACTGGTAGAATAATAGGTGGACCTTACTTAGGTAAAGAAGGATTCGATAAATGTTATTTCGAAGAGGGATCCACTAAAGTCGATCCTAAAGTCGCTTCATTATATTATGCAGCTGACCGTAAATATAATATTGATAAAATAAATTTCCTATTAGATCAAGGATATAATGTTATTCTTGATAGGTATATTTATTCTAATATGGCCCACCAAGGTGGAAAAATTATTGATAAAAATGAAAGAAACGACATGTATAATTGGTTAGATAAGTTAGAATTTGATTTAATGAAATTACCGAAACCCGATTTAACAATATTCCTTCACATGCCAACTGAAGTAGCAGAAAAATTAAAAGACCACCGTCATGAAAAAGCCGATGGTCATGAAAAAGATAAAAATCATTTGAAACAAGCTGAAACCGCTTATATAGAACTTGCCCAAAAATATAACTTTGTCACAATAGAGTGTTCTGAAAATGGAAATCCTAAAGACATTGAAACAATAAACCAAATAGTTTATAATAGTGTTAAACCGTATATGAATAAAAGAAGATAACAAGCAATAGTTTGTTATTTTTTGTAATAAAAAATAAACAACCTCATAAACTGTACTATGAAAATAATCGCGCATAGAGGTAATGATGGTATTCATAAAGAAAATAGTTTAGAAGCAATTATAAGTAGTTTAAATAGTAAATATACTGATGGTGCCGAATTTGATGTTAGATTAACTAAAGATCATAAATTAATAATTAATCACGATCCATTTTATAACGGTAATTATATTCGTCATACTAATGCGCTAAAATTGCAAAAACTAGGACTAAATACATTAGTTGAAATACTAAGTATTATCCACAATAATAAAATACTTATGATTGAAATTAAGGTTGATGATAAAGATATAAAAGTCATGTCTAAAAAGTTGATTTATATAATAAAAAAGTATAATTTAAATTATTATATATGTAGTTTTAATTATAAGTTTATAAAATATCTTAAAGAAAAATATAATGTAAAATGTGGCTTAATTATCAGTATAAAAATAAATACTAAATATTTAAGTAATAACTTTGATTTTAATTCTATTAATTATTTATATAGTAAAGAAATTCCTCAAAAAGAAACTTTCAAATGGACTGTTAATAATAAAAAAGAGTTAGACAAAGTAACTAAACATGAAAACATTATCACCGATAAGTCTAAACAAATGTATAAATTAATCAAAGAGTTTGAACAATCTTAACTTTTTCACTTAAGATAATTGCCTTATCATCCACTTCTTTAATAATTGACACAACTTTACTTGTCTGTTTTCTAGCGCCTGTAATCATTAAAATTACCTTTCCATCATTACCACTTTTAATCTTAGAAATTTGAAATCTTTCTTTTTTCAAAACATTTACCAACTCATTTGCTTTATCATTATTTATCTCTACCATAAATACATTAGTTCCAAGCGCCATCTTTTCTTCTAAAACACTACCCAGATAAGAGCCAAACAAGGCCCCAAAAGCAAAAGCAATTGCTTTAAATATATCTTTTTGAAGTCCCATTAAAACAGTGCCTGTCAATATAATCCAAATCAATGTTACGACAAATTGTAAAATAGCTCCTAATTTCTTTTTACCATTACTAACAATGATTAATCGAAGTGTCGCTAATGCATCTTCTATAATTTTGAATACAAATATAGCCATATAGATTAATATGTTCATAAGAACCACCTAAAAATATTTTGCCTAAAAATAAAAAAAACATACCAATTTGCACCAAAGCTAAAAATAATATATAATGTTTACGGTGATTTCATGGAAATTGATTTAAGTATTTTAAATACAAAACCAAAAATTATTATTGATACCAAAGTAATTTTTCCTAAAAAAGATTTAGAAAAAGCTGGGATATTAAGTATGGATGAAGTAGAAGTTAAAGGCGACATAACTTCTGACTTAGGTGAATATTTTCTAAATTTAAATTTAAAAGGTAAAATGGTTCTACCTTGTAGCCTTACTTTAGAACCAGTAGACTTTCCATTTACTTTAGAAATCGAAGAAAATTTAAATGAAATGATAGAAAACTTCAAAAAAAACCAAAAAACTATTGATATTTTGCCAATAATATGGGAAAATATATTAATGGAAATTCCCATGAAAGTTGTCAGCCCAAAGGCTAAAAACATTAAGACCAAGGGTGAGGGATGGGAACTTATAACTGATAGCGAATTGAAGGCAAATAATAGCCTCGCTAAGTTAAAAGATTTATTATAGGAGGTGTTATCATGGCCGTACCAGCAAGAAAAGTTAGTAAAACTAGTGGAAGAATGCGTCGTACTCATTACAAAATAAGTGCAAAAACTGTTACAGTATGCCCTAAATGTGGAGCGCCTGTTAAACCACATCGTGTATGTAAAAATTGTGGAACTTATAAAGGTAAGGAAGTTATCGCAAAAGAAACAACCACTGAAGAATAAAAAAGATTTATTTTCATAAAACAACATATAGTTGTTTTTTTTTCGATATTTTTATGATATACTTAATTATGATAATAGGAGAGTGTGACATATGAAACAAAAAGCTTTTACGTTAACTGAGTTATTAGGCGTAATTGTCATTATTGGAATACTATTAATATTAATTGTTCCAGGTATCATAAATAGACTTTCAAATAGTGGTAATAAAGCAAAAAATACTGAAAATGAACTTATTTATAATGCCGCTGATCAGTATATAAGAGAAAATCCAAGTGAGTATCCACCAGGAAAAAGTGGAAGGTATTGTATTACGATTCAAAGCTTAATCGACGATGGTAAGCTCGCGGCTCCAGTTACTGATGTTAATACCGGTAAAGATATCACACATCTTTCAGTCATGGTTACTATTTATAGTACTGGTAATACTGACCATGAACTTAAAGAAGGTGAAGATTGTAAAGAAATCGCAGCTTTACCAATGATTGATTTTAAAGTAGAACCAAAAGGTAGTAGCTGGGTTAAACAAAGAAAAGTTACAATAATTTATCCATCAATAGAAGGAGATTTTGAAGCTTCTCACAGAATTGATGGTGGATCATGGACTAGAGATAGCAGTGCTGATAAAGGAGGAAATATCGAGTTAACCTTTAAAAAAATTGGAAGATTAGAGGCTAGGCTAAAAGGCGGAAATATAATTTCTTCTAAAATTAATATTGTAAATGTCGATAGCGAAATTCCTGTTATTAGTAAAGTAGCTATGGGCTCATGGAGTAATGGAAAAAACAAAGTTAATATAACAGCAAAAGATAACATTAGTGGTATCAATGGGCTATATATATCAACAAAAAATCAAACGCCAAGTGAAACAGCTAGTGGCTGGATATCTGTTTCTAGTGATCCAGGAAAGAGTAAAACCTTTACAAGATCTTTGGATTTAGGCACATATTATATATGGGTTAAAGACAAAGCTGGAAACATCTCAAAATCAGGTACATCTATAAAAGTTGTAGATACTATAAAACCAACATGTAAAATAGCTGATAGTGGAACTAAAGGTAACAATAATTGGTATAAAGGAAATGTTACATTAAAAATGACTACAGTAGATAAAGAAAGTGGAGTAGCCTCATATGGGATGAACACTTCAAATAGTGCTACATATAATGGTACTACACAAATGGTTTTAACTTACGATAGTAAGAGTGCTACATATTATGGTTTTGTCAAAGATAGAGGTGGCAATGTTGGAACATGTTCTAAAACAGTTAAGAGAGATACTGTAGCTCCATCATGTTCATTGACATCAGGTGGAACCGTAGGAAATAATAGTTGGTATCGAGGAAATATTACTATTTCATTTAAATCTAGAAGTGATGCCACTAGTGGTATATCAAATTATGGAATAACAACTAGTACAAGTGCATCATACAATGGAAAAACAAGTGTCACACAAACAGGTGACACTAAAGGAACCACTTTCTATGGTTATGTCAAAGATGCTGCTGGAAATACTTCTAAATGTTCATTATCTGTTAAGAAAGATACCAAAGCACCAAGTTGTTCGCTAAGTCTTAGTGGAACATCTGGAAATAATAGCTGGTATCGAAGTAATGTAAAAGTATCACTATCTAAGAGTGATTCTACAAGTGGTGTTTCAAATTATGGAGTAACAACAAGTGGTAGTGCTACATATAACGGAAGTACAAGTGCTACACAAACAGCAGATACCAAAAGTGTAACATATTATGGTTATGTCAGAGATGCCGCTGGCAATACTTCTAAATGTTCTAAGACATTCAAAAAAGATTCTACAGCTCCATCATGTTCATTAACAAGAAGTGGAACCGTAGGAAATAATAGTTGGTATCGAAGTAATGTAAAAGTATCATTCTCTTCTAAGTCTGATTCAACGAGTGGCGTTTCAAATTATGGTATAGGGACTAGCACATCCGCAAGTTACAATAGTAAAAATAGTGCGACTCAAACGGCCGATACCAGTGGAATAACGTATTATGGTTATGTCAAAGATGCCGCTGGAAATACCAACAGATGTTCAACTAATTTCAAAAAGGATTCAACAAAACCAACTTTATCATATACCTTAAGAAAAGCTGATGGGGGAGGATATAACAGTGGTGATCTATCAGATCAAGATGTTATCAGAAACTTATCGCCAAAAGATAATCTAAGTGGAATTGATCGTACAGAATTTAATACAGGAAGTGGCTGGACCTTAGAAGGAAATGTTGCTACACACACTTATACTGGTTCAAGCAATGCTAATTTCCGAACAATTGATAAAGCGGGAAATATTTCTGACGAAATAAATCTTAATATTAGAATTGAAAAAGATCCTGATAAAGATATGACAGCTACTTGTGGTATAGAATGTGGACCAAATGGAAACAATTGCTATGTATATGGTCAAAATTTTGGAGCTAGATGGAGATGGGATTTTTCAGGAGCCGGATCAGGAATAAATCAAAGTACTATGAGAATAAACTATTCAACACCTTATGTTATAGATTATCTTATCATGTATTACCCAGAAAATAGAAAAAATGGTGGAAGAGCCGAATGGGGACCAAACTGGATACTATTTGGTCGAGCATATGCCAATCAATATATAACGGGAACAGCTTGTTCAAATAGAGGAAAATGTAAGAACTGTACAGTATATTAATGGAGGAATATCATGAAGAAAAATATTAAAAGGATAATTATTGCCGTTGGAATAATATTAATAATAGTTTTAGTTGCTATTTTGTTATTAGTTTTCCAAAATAATAACAAAGAGCCTAAAGAAGAAAAATGGCCAGAAAAAATTACAAGTAAAAAGATAGCTGAAAAGTATATTGATAATTTAAGTGATTTAATAATTAATGGTGGAACAAAGGAAGAATATACCAAAGCCTTTGGAAATGCTAAAGTGCCACAGTTATACATTATGACAGGTGAATATTCTTTCTTCAGAGTTAAGCCATCATCAAAAATTATTGAAGAATATAACTTAAAAGAGTATGTAGATAAGCAAAATAAACTAGCTAAAAACTTAGAAAAACATATTAAAGATAATTTTTCCTATAATATAGAAGGAACCGTAGAAGAAGAGACCTATTACTCAGTTTTAGTTAGTTATAAATCATATTATTATCTAAATTATACTAATGATTTAAATAAAATACAGATGCAACTACTCACTAAAGCCGGTTATAATCTAGAAGAAAATATTACTGAAAATGATCAATTTATAGCTGATAGCTTTAAAGCTAAAATAAAAGCAGCTGCCTTACTAGACAGTTACTTAGATAGCTATAATAATGCTAGTGAAGAAAACACTATTTATGTTAGATTTGATAACAAGGAAAAATCTAGTAGCTTTGATGATCTACAATCATACTTAATAAACTTAAACGGCTATGCCTATCATAATAATGCAGGACTAAGTAAAGCTGAAGCATTAACTCCAACAATTAATTCATATACGACCGAAAATGCTTTAGAGTTAAATTAAAAAAAAATCAGGAATCAACCCTGATTTTTTTAATTGGTATAACGCATTTCCTCATTAGAAATATTTAATATAAGGCCCATAGCTAACATATAACTAAGTAAACTAGAACCACCATAACTTATAAATGGTAGCGTAATACCAGTTATCGGTAATAATCCAAATGTCATTCCAATATTTTGAATTTGCTGATATAGAAGCATTCCTACAACTCCAGCAATCACATATTTATTAACAAGTTTATTTGTTTTTAAAGCTAAAGTTATCAACCTAATATCAAACATAGCCAGTAATGATAATAAAAATACTGAACCGATGAATCCAAAGTGACTCGCATAAACGGCAAATATAAAGTCCGTTTGAGCTTCTGGAAAATAAATAGGATTAGTAGTTAAACCATGTCCAAATAAACCGGCTGAACCAATCGCACTTAAACTGTTTTCTAGCTGATAACCACTTTGATTAGACCAATCTAATAACCTATCAACTCTTAAAAAGAAACTTGTACCAAATATTTTAATAAATAGATCTTGACTGATAAAATAAATGCCTAAAACTAAAACTACAAAGAATACTGCCACACCTATAATTATCAAAAACCATCTATATCTAATTCCTGAAATAAATAACATTACAAAAGTGATTAATAAATAGATTAATACCACACCTGTATCTGGTTGCATAAATGTTAATATACTAGGAATTAAAACGACAATTGCTACTTTAATTAAAAACATTAATTCTTCTCTGATGCTTGGATTAGGAAATTCCTCGTTAAATTTAGATATCATCGATGCATTTACAATAATTAACATAATCTTCATAAATTCACTTGGTTGAAGAGTACCAATACCCTTTATTTCGTACCAGCACGTCGCATCATTAATAGTTTTGCCAAAGAAAAATAGTCCGACTAATGACAAAATACCAATTCCGTATAGTAACCAGCTCATTCGATATATATATGTGTTGCCAACAGTCATTACTAAATATATAATAATGAAACCAGCCACATACCAAATAATTTGATTGGTAACTAAATGATCCATAGTACTAGGAAGTATACTATTCGCACCATATAAAGTTACAATACTAATAATCGCAAAAATTAAAATCGGAATCAGTATTGATTTATCCATTTTATATTTTGAAATATTCTTCATAAGCATCACCAATAAATATAATACACTAAACTTTTTTAATATACAATTATTTTTAAAACAAAATTTTTCTTAAAAAAATACATTTTTTATAGTATAATGTTAATAGGTGATAGATATGATATGGCAATATATAATTATAATTGTAATTTTATTAATAATTGCTTTCGCGATTCTCAGAGCTAAAAACAAAGACTTCAAATTAGAAGCCAATAAACTAATTGAATACCTTGGCGGAACAGCCAATATTATAAACTACGAAGTTAATAATTCGAGGTTTGTCGTAAACCTTCATAATATTGAACTTGTCAACAAAGAAGCCATTCAAAAAATGGGCGCTCAAGGTATTGTTGAAATCGATAATCAATTAAAAATAATTTTTGGTGAAGATGCGAAACAATTAAAGAAAAATATTGATGATTTAAAATAGATGTAGAATGAAACCTACATCTTTTAAATGTTGTAAATCTCATTGACTTTACAAGGTATATCCTTTATAATTTAAATAGAATAGGGTGGTAAACATGGAAAAAACAAAATTAGTCGCAACAGTCTGTGAAAATAAAAATGAAAGAGGGCAAATTGAAGAATTTATCAAAAGTGGCATCGATGTTATCCGTTTAAACATGAGCTATTCATCGCAAGATGTTTGCCGCCGTTTAATAAATATCATTAATGAAACAAATGAAAAGCTAGGCACAAACACCGCTATTATGTTAGATCTAGAAGGACCATGCATTAGAACCGACACATTTATCGGAGGCAAAGCCTATTTAAATACTGGTGATAAAATTAGAATTTACATGAATGAAATAAACGGTAACATGACAGGTTTTTCTGTTAACTATAAAAACTTAGTTAACGATTTAAAATATCATACTAAGATTAAATTAAGTAAAGGAAATGTCATTTTACAAGTTACTGAAAAAGGTTTAGATTACGTTGTCTGTGCTGTTTTAAAAGGTGGCGAAGTCAGTGATAATTCTAAAATATATTTACCAGAAACTAGACCCAGTCGTAAATTTTTAACCGAGCAAGATTATAGTGATATCCTATTTGCTCATGAAATGGGGGTCGACTTTATTGTTGTATCTGGTATTTCCTCAGCTGAAGATGTTTTAGAAATTAATGATTTATTAATTGAACTTAAAAATGAGCACATAGGTCTCATTGCCAAAATAGAAAATAAAAGAGCTGTTGAAGATATCGATAATATAATCAATATTGCTGATGGAATTATTTTAGATCGTGGTGACTTAGGTATTGAAATGCCTATCGAAATCGTTCCAAACATTCAAAAGAAAATAATTCATAAATGTTATGAACAAGGATGTTTAATTGTTATAACTGCCGAATTTAATAGTTTCTTAACGAAGAAAGCCGTTCCCAATCGTGCTGAAGTATCAGATTTATCAACCTTAGTTTCTGAAGCTATCGATGCCATCATGTTAACTAGTGAAACTACCGTTGGTGCCCATCCAATCGATACCGTTAGAATTGTAAGTAAAATTATTAGAGAATCAGAAGATAGTATTGATTATGGATATTTCTTTAGAAAATCACTAAATGAGAAACAAAAAAGTATTACTTCAACTGTTTCTTCTAGTGTTGTTTTAGGCGCTAACGAACTAGATTGTAAAGCTATATTAGTTGCTACTAATTTTGGGCGAACAGCCAGAAGAATAAGCCAGTTAAAACCACCATGTCCAATCATCGCCGCAGCTTCTAATACTTCAGTTGTCAAGAGCTTACAACTTCATTTTGGAGTATTACCAGTTAATGCTAAAGGCGATACCTTAGATGAATTAACCGATAATGTCAAAAAAGAACTATCTACGACATTTAAATTAAATCCCGGTGACAAAATAATTATTACTGGTGGTTATCCATTTAAAAAAGTAAAATACACTAACTTCATGCAAATAGATGAAATATAAAAGAATAAGGAGAGATACTTATGTATAATTTAGGTGAGCAATTTACATTAGATAGAAAAAGAGCTGTTGCTAATAAAAAGAATATAATTCAAGGAGAAAAATTCCGTTTTACTGTTTTAACCGAAAGGTTAATTAGACTAGAATATAACGACAATGGTATCTTTATCGATGATCCAACTGAACAAGTATTATATCGTGATTTAAAAACTCCAGAATTTCATTCTAATGAAGATAGTAATTATGTTGTAATTACTACTAAATATTTCAAATTGACTTATATCAAAGGAAGATCATTTTTAGGCGGGAAAGCCGATCCAGCAGCCAACTTAAAAGTAGAGTTATTAAATACTGATCGTTTCTGGTATTATGGTCATCCAGAAGTTCGTAATTTCGGTATTCCTAATAGTTCTTTAGCTGAAGGTGGTCTAAAAGGTAAAGGTTTATATTCTGCCGAAGGTATGGCTAGTATTGATGATACTAACTCATTAATCTTTAATGAAGATGGCACAGTTTCTAAAAACACTGAACTTAGAGTAGATACCTATCTATTCATGTATAATAAAGATTTTGAAGAAGCTTTAAAAGATTACTATCAAATTACTGGTTTCCCAGCTTTGCCACCTAGATATGCCCTTGGTAACTGGTGGAGTAGTAATAATGATTACGATGATTTATCACTAAAAACATTAGTCGATAACTTTGAAAGAAATGAAATTCCATTATCTATTTTAGTTTTAGATAAGGATTGGCACAAACGTCTTAAAATAAAAGATAAACATTTAAGAACTGGATTTACTTTTAATGATAAATACTTTAAAAATCCCAAAGCTATGATTGACTATCTTCATAGTAAAAACATTCGCTTAGGTTTAAGCATTGATCCAACTTCAGGACTTTATAATATTGATACATATTATAATGATGCTTTAAAATATTTAGAAGCCGATAAAGATGGAAAAATTCCCTTCAATGTTTTAGATCCTAAATTTGTCGATGTTTACTTCAAGATGTTTATTCACCCACTAGATGCCTTAGGTGTTGATTTTTACTGGTTAGATCCAGAAAATAATCTAAATATCCCAGATTTAACCTTGTTAAAACACTACCAATTCTATGATATGCAAAGGGATTTTAAACGTCGTCCAATGTTACTTTCTGAAGGAACTTCAATCGCACCTCATAGATATCCAGTTTTATATTCTGGAAAAGCTAAAGTCGGTTGGGATACTTTGAGAAAAATTCCATTTTATAATAATAATAGTTTCAATAATGGCGCACCATTCTGGGCCCATGACATTAGTGGATATTTTAAAGGAACTGAAGATAACGAATTATACCTTCGTTCTATCCAATTAGGAGTTTTCTCACCAATCTTAAAATTTGGTGTTGATAAAGGACCTTATTACAAAAGAGAACCATGGAGATGGGATATTAAAACTTATACTATCGCCAAAGATTACTTACAGTTAAGGCATAAATTAATTCCTTATATATATAGTGAAGCTTATAAATATCATAAATTTGGAGACGCTTTAATTAAACCACTATATTATTTAATTCCAAGTTTCTATGATGATGTTTTATACCGTAATGAATATTTCTTTGGCTCATCATTATTAATAGCTCCAATTATTACTAAAAAAGACGAAGTCATGAACCGTGTTGTTCACAACTTCTATCTTCCAGAAGGTACTTGGTATGACTATGTTACTGGTAAAAAATTCCCAGGTAAAAAGAGCTATATTAGTTTCTTCCGTGATGAAGATTATCCAGTATTTGCTAAATCAGGAGCTATTATACCACTAAGTAATAATCAAAACATCAACGATACCACACCACCTACCGATATGGAGATTAATATTTTCCCGGGCAGGAGTAATTCGTATACTTTGTTTGAAGACGATGGAGAAAGTGACTTATACCGTAAAGATTTCTACTTATTAACTCAAATCGATTACACATATATGCCAAGTAACTATAGTGTTGTAATTAGATCAATTAAAGGTAAAAGTGGTATTGTTCCAGATAAGCGAAATTACAAAATTATCTTTAGAAATACCAAAAGAACCGATGATGTTACCGCTTATATGAATGAAACATCGCTTTCATTAAAAACCTATGTCGATGGTCCAAACTTTGTCGTTGAAATAAAAGATGTTCCAACCGTTGGACAATTATCAATAAGTTGTAAAGGTAAAGATATCGAAATAGATGCCTTAAGATTAATTAATGAAGATATCGAACGAATCATTAGTGACTTACAAATCTCAACTGAAATGAAAGAAAAGATTGATGCTATTTTATTCGGATCAGAACCTATCAAGAAAAAGAGAATTGCTATCCGCAAATTATCTAGACAAGGCTTAGATAAAAAATTCGTTAAGATGTTCTTAAAATTACTTGAATATATTGGAGAAATTTAAAAACCGCTTTCAATTTGAAACGGTTTTTTTCTTTTCATCAATTCTTGAAAAATGAGTTATATGTGATTTATCATAAGTAACCAAATCCTCTGATTTTAATTTAGCCTTTCTATCATATTTGTTTATGTTGTTAGTGAACTTATCTATTGTAGATGCTTTAACATCAACTTTACCATTTTCTATTTGATTTAAATATGATAATGTCGTTCCTAATATTTCGGCAAACTTCTCCTGCGATAAATGATATATTTTTCTATAGTACTTTAAATTAATGGCTAAACTTTCACATAACTTCATATTCTTCCTCCATTGTTAACATTAAGAATATTTTATACTTTAGCGAAAATAAAGTCCTTACCGTTAAAGCGAAAGAAAATGTAGACAAAATTAAAAAAGTATTCTATAATTAAAATGGATAGAATAATAAAAATATATTCATTCATAATAGTAGTAAAGGAGAATAGAAAGATGAATAAAAGATTTAACAGAAACCAAAGAAATTATATAATAGCCGGATTATGTATGATATTAGTAATAATGGGAGTAGGCTATGCAGCCTTTCAATCACAGCTAAAAATATCAGGGACCAGTAATATAGCAAGTAACTTTTTAGTTAAGATAACTGATATACAAAGTAGTGTTTTAAGTGGCACGCCTACTGATGCAGTAGCTCCAAGTTATACCGATACAACAGCAACCTTTAAAACAAGACTAACAAGTCCAGGAGATACGATGCAATATGATGTAACCGTATCAAATGAAGGAGATATCGATGCGAAATTAGATAAAATAACCGTTCCGGAAAGCACAAATCCAGCCATAGGTTTTGAAGTAAGTGGAATAAGAGAAGGATCATTATTAGAAGCTAAACAGAGTGCAATCTTAACTGTTATAGTAAAATATAATAATGTAACCGAGCAGCCGGATGATTTAACTGCTGATTTAGAAGTAACATTAGATTATAGTCAAGCCCCAGAAGGATATGTGGAGCCAGCACAGCCAGTAACTATAGGAGGACAAGAAGTGGAAGTAGTAACAACAGGAGATGGATTATATGAAGATGAATATGAACCAGGAAAATATACATATAAAGGAGCTAATCCAAATAATTATATAATATTTAATAATGAGACATGGAGAATAATTTCTATAAGTTCAGATGGAACAATAAAAATAATGCGAAATGAAATTATTGGAAATAGAACTTTTGATGCAGATAATAGAGACGCATGGGAAACATCAGATATAAAGTCATATTTGAATGATACATATTTACCAACAATAACAACAAATCAAAATAAAATCGTACCTCATACATGGAGTGTAGGTCACACATCATATAACAATAGTGATTTAGCTGGACAAATAGCGGGCGAAAATAGGATACAATCACAAAGTGTAAGTGTTGGAATGATAACAGCAAGTGAATATTTAAGAGCAAATATCAATACAGAACAATGTGGAAATATGAGTATAAATAATACAAATAGCACAACATGTTTAACAACAAATTGGATGTACTCTATAGTACCATCTGATGGCTATTTATGGACAATTTCGCCTGACAGCACTAGCAACCCCCGTTTCTTCAATGTATATGGCAGCATAAATGCCGGCGGCGTGAGCCTCGACTTTGCGGACACTTCGGGCGGCGTTTCCCCAGCTCTTTACCTAACATCTGATATCACCTTAGCAGGTGATGGAAGCCAAGGTAATCCATATGTCATAAGTTAGAAGTTAAACCAAGAGAAATAAATATCAAACACGTCATTTATGAATTCTTAACGACTGCGCAGCGGTCGTTTTATACTTTCACATAAATTATAAAAATCTATGAATCAATGTTATTTATTAATTTAATATTAAAAGCAATAACATATAACCATATTAATATATATATAAAGTAAAATAAGCTACAGTATTCTTTAAATTATAATAATTTAAAATAAACGCTATTTTAACTTAAAAAAAAGCCTTTATAAAATTTTATAAAAATGATATACTTATAAAAAGGAGGAGAAAATGACAAATAAAATATTACCAAAAGTATTTGGTTGGATGTTCATAGGATTATTAGTAACATTCTTTACAGGATATTACGTATCACTTCATCCAGAAACAATGCTAAAATTATTTGGAAGTTATGCATTTTTAATTGTAATTATAATTGAATTTGCTATAGTAATTTTCTTATCAGCTAGGATAACTAAAATGAAACCAGCAACCGCTATCGTCAGCTTTCTAATTTATTCAGCTGTAAGTGGTCTTACATTTTCAACAATTTTCGTAACTTATGATTTAAGTTCAATTATGTATGTTTTCTTATTAGCTGCTGGTATATTTGCGGTATTTGCTTTTCTAGGTGCCGTAACTAAAATGGATTTATCTAAAATTGGAGTATATTTATTTATAGGTTTATTAGCAATCATCATCTGTGGATTAATAAATTTATTCTTAAACAATTCAACATTCGATATGATTGTTTCATGTATTGCAATCGCTATATTTGTAGGATACACCGCTTATGATGTTCAACAAATATTGAGAATGCAAGAGTTTAACGTATTACCAGAAGATAACCTAGCTATCTATGGTGCCCTAGAACTTTATCTAGATTTCATTAACTTATTCTTAAGATTATTACAATTATTTGGTAGTAGTAATAGTGATGATTAATAAAAATTAATCCTTGAACATTATAAAAAAATATAATATAATATTAACAGTTAAAAGCACTGAATAAGAGTAGTAGTAATTAAAAAGTTATTTAGAGAGAAAGTGGTTGGTGAAAACTTTTTAACTTTAATTATGAACTTACTTAGGAGCTTCTTATATGATAAGTATAAGACGGTTGCCCCCGTTATCGCATTAAAGATAATAAAAGTATTATAAAATAAGGTGGTACCGCGTTCATGACGCCCTTATATTCATAATACTTTTTTATATTAAAGGAGGAAAAAATGGATTATTTATTAACATTTATAATTTGTTTTATTATCATTTATTTAGTTTATAGTGTATTTGTCATATACCGTAAAAAAGGTTTTGAAAAATTTAAAAGTAGTAAACAAGTAATATTCTTTGAAAAAGCTTATAAATTAGATTTTAAAAAGATAAATTTAAAGGGATTTGCGCAGGCTCTCGCTTTAACTAATGCTTTTATTATTGCTTTTACCTTTACTGTTATTCAATTAATTCAAAACTTTATTTTAAAAATGTTAGTGGCTTTTGTTATTTTAGTTCCACTCATGCTTTTAATGTATAAATTACTTAGTATAGTTTATAAAAAGAAAGAAGGAAAACAAAATGTATAATTTTACAGAAATAGAAAAGAAATGGCAAAAATATTGGCAAAATCATCAAACCTTTGCTGCTAAAAATGATGATCCAAAACAAAAATATTATTTATTAGTTGAATTCCCATATCCATCAGGTGCTGGACTTCACGTTGGACATGCTAGAAGTTATACAGCTTTAGACACGGTTGCTAGACAAAAGAGAATGGAAGGCTATAACGTTCTATTCCCAATGGGCTGGGATGCTTTTGGCGCACCTGCTGAACAATATGCTATCAAAAATCATATTCATCCAAAAGATGCCGTTAAAGAAAATATTAAGACCTTTAAACATCAAATAGAAGAGTTAGGTATTTCCTTTGATTGGAATAGGGAATTTGCAACTACCGATCCAGAATATTATAAATGGACGCAGTGGCAATTCTTAAAATTTTATGAGCACGGTATGGCTTATAAAACTAAAAAGAATATCAACTGGTGTCCAACTTGTAAAACAGGTCTTTCAAATGAAGATTCAGCTGGTGGTGTTTGCGAAAGATGTGGCTCTAAAGTTGTTCAAAAAGAAAAAGAACAATGGATGCTTAGAATGAGTGATTATGCCGAAGACTTAATTCAAGGACTAGATAATACTAACTTTAGTAAAAGAGTTAAACTAGGTCAAATCAATTGGATTGGTAAGTCGACTGGAGCAGAAATAGACTTTGAAATCGAAGATACTGATGAAAAATTAAAAGTTTATACTACTAGACCAGATACTATTTATGGTGCCACCTTTATGGTTATTGCCCCTGAACATCCGATTTTAGAAACTTTAAAAGACAAGATTACTAATATAGATGAAATTAAAAAATATCAGGAATATGCCAAAACAAAAACCGAATTCGAAAGGACAGAATTAGCTAAAGAAAAAACTGGTGTTAAAATCGAAGGTATTAAAGCCATTAATCCATTTACCAATAAAGAAATTCAAATTTGGACAGCTGATTATGTCATGATGAGTTATGGTACAGGAGCTATTATGGCAGTCCCTGCTCATGATGATAGAGATTATGAATTTGCAACAAAATTTAATATTGACATTATTCCCGTAATCGAAGGAAATCCTTTGCCTTATATTGGTGAAGGAAAATATATCAATTCAGATATTCTAAATGGTATGACAAATAAAGAAGAAGCCATCAAAAAAATGATTGATGAAATTACTAAAAGAAAAATAGGTAATAGTAAAGTAAATTATCGTCTTCAAGATTGGATCTTCTCAAGACAAAGATTTTGGGGTGAACCAATCCCACTAGTTTATTGTGAACACTGTGGATGGCAACCAGTTAAAGAAGAAGACTTGCCGGTTCTACTTCCAGATGTTGCTAACTATGAACCAACAGAAGATGGTGAAAGTCCACTAGCTAATATTGAAGAGTGGGTTAACACCACTTGTCCAAAATGTGGTGGAAAAGCTAAAAGAGAAACTGACACTATGCCTAATTGGGCTGGTTCATCATGGTATTTCTTAAGATATATGGATCCTCATAATGATAAAGAGTTTGTTTCAAAAGATGCTTTAAATTATTGGGGCAGAGTAGACTGGTATGATGGTGGTATGGAGCACACTGCTCGTCACTTACTATATGCTAGATTCTGGAATCAGTTCTTATATAATATTGGTCTAGTTCCAAACAAAGAACCAATTGATATCAGAACTTCTCATGGTATGATTCTAGGACCTGATGGCGAAAAGATGAGTAAGTCCAAAGGTAACGTCATCAACCCTCATGACATGGTCGAAGAATATGGTGCTGATGCTTTAAGACTTTATGAAATGTTTATTGGTGATTATGAAAAAGATGCTGCTTGGAGTACTAATAGCTTAAAAGGTTGTAAAAGATTCCTAGACCGTGTTTGGAAAATTGGTGAAAAACTAAATGATAAAGCTGGATATACCAATGAAGCTTTAGTTCATAAGACCATTAAAAAAGTTACTAATGATATTAAAAGCATGAAATTTAATACTGCAATTTCTGCTCTTATGATAATGTTAAATGCTTATGATGATATGGAAACAATTACTAAAGATGATCTAAGAGTACTACTTCTTCTATTAAACCCATTCTCACCACACATTACTGAAGAAATTAATGAAAAATATAATTTAGGCAGTCCACTTTGTGAATCAAACTGGCCAAAATATGATGAAGAAAAAACTACTGATGACACTTATGAATTAGTTTTCCAAGTTAATGGAAAAGTACGCGGTAAAGAAACTGTAAATTCTGATATAACTAAAGAAGAAATGGAATCTTTAGCTAAATCAAATGCGAATGTTCAAAAATTTATATCCGATAAAGAGATTGTTAAAGTAATAACGATTCCAGGTCGTTTAGTAAATATTGTCGTTAAATAATATTTACACTTAAATTTTTAAGGTGTTGACGAACAAAAAAAACTGTGTTATAGTCTTATTAATTGATGTGGACAAATAACTTAGTAGTTGTTTAACTAGTAATTAGAAAGTTAGTGGAAGATGCAAACTAACCAAGGTTAAATAATGAATTACACTATTTATAGTCAAATCGGTTAATCACCGTTATCAGATAAAGATGCATAGATACTATGAAATAAGGTGGTACCGCGGGGAGACCTCGTCCTTATAATTCATAGTATCTTTTTAATTTAAAGGAGGAATAAAAATGGAAATAGGAAAATACATTGACCACACAAATTTAAAAATGGATGCGACTGAAAAAGACATCGCAAAACTTTGTCATGAAGCTATGGAATATGGATTTGAAACAGTTTGTGTTCATCCATATTATGTTACTTTAGCTAAAGATCTACTTAAAGATACTAACGTTGGAGTATGTACTGTTGTTGGTTTCCCACTAGGTATGAATACCCCAAAAGTAAAAGCCTATGAAGCTATCGAAGCTACTGAAAACGGCGCTGACGAAATAGATATGGTTATCAATGTTGGAGCCTTAAAAGATAAAGATTACGATTATGTAAAATCAGAAATTGAAGAAATTAGAGATCAAATTGATGGTAAAACCTTAAAAGTAATCATTGAAACATCTTTACTTACTGAAGAAGAAATTATTAAAATGACTGAAATTTGTAATGAAACCTTTGTTAATTTTATCAAAACTAATACCGGTTTTGGTAGCCGTGGTGTAACTATAGAAGATGTTAAATTAATAAATGAACATAAAAACGAAGTCTTAGAAATCAAAGCTAGTGGTGGCATTAAAACATTCAAACAGATGAATGAATTGATTAAAGCCGGTGCGACTAGAATTGGTACTAGTCACAGTGTTGACATTGTAACTCACATGAACTGTAACTGTGAAGAAAAATGTGATCACTGTAAATGTGAGGAGGATAAATAATGAAAATATATGATGAATTAAAATGGCGTGGTCTTATTAAAGATGAAGCCGGAGAAGATTTAAAAGAAAAACTAAATGCCGGAGGACTAACCTTTTATATCGGAACTGATCCAACTGCCGATAGCTTACACCTAGGACATTTATCTAGTTTCTTAATCAGTAAAAGATTAGAAAAAGCTGGTCATCATCCTATTTTATTAGTCGGCGGTGCTACTGGAAGAATCGGCGATCCAAGACCAACCGAAGAAAGACAAATGCAACCAGTCGAAGTTATTGAGCACAATTTTAAATGTCTAAAAAAACAAGTTGAAGATTTGTTTGGCTTTGAAGTTGTCGATAACTATGAATGGTCTAAAGACATTAACTTTATTGACTTTTTAAGAGATTATGGCAAATATTTCAATGTTAATTACATGCTTGATAAAGACATTATTAGAAGAAGATTAGACAGTGGTATAACTTATACTGAATTTTCTTACATGATCATGCAAGCCCTAGATTACCTTCACTTACATGAAACAAGAAATTGTACATTACAATGTGCCGGCTCTGACCAATGGGGTAATATTACTGCCGGTATTGATTTAATCAGAAAGAAAACTGGTCATGAAGTATATGGCTTTACCATGCCACTAGTAACTGATAAAAACGGCAAAAAATTTGGTAAATCAGAAGGAAACGCTTTCTGGCTTAATAAAGATAAAACATCTAGCTATGAGATCTATCAATATCTTTTAAATAGTGATGATGAAAAAGTCATTGACTACTTAAAAATATTTACTTTCTTAACTAAAGAAGAAATAGAGAAAATTGAAAAAGAACAGAACGAACACCCAGAAACTAGAATAGCTCAGAAAACTTTAGCTAAAGAAGTTGTTACTTTCTTGCACGGCTCTAAAGAAGCTGAAAAAGCTAAAGAAATGAGTGAAGCACTATTTAGTGGACACGTTAAAAATTTAAATAAAAAAGACATTGAAGATATTTTCAAAGGTGTTCCAACATTCGAAACAGAAGATAATGTAAACATCATTGATATGTTAGTTAACAATAAAATTGCCTCAAGTAAAAGAGAAGCAAGAGAATTTGTAAATGCCGGAAGTATTACTATTAATGAAGAAAAAATCACCGATGAGAATTATATAGTAACTAAAGATTTAGCTATTGATAATGAAATTCTAGTTTTAAGAAGAGGTAAGAAAAAATACTTTATTGGAAAAATAAAACTATAAAAAATTATAAATTTATAGTTTTTTTAGTAGAAAAAAGGAAATTAAAGCAAAACATCGTATGTTATATATAGAAGGGAGTAAAAAGGGCAAATCAAGTTCAAGTAAAAAATAGATTAATACCTACGATGTTTGATCTTGCATTTAAATCACTTTTTCAAAATAAAGACTTTAGAAAAACATTATCTTATTTCTTAAGTATATTAACAAAATATTCTGAAAGCTATATCTATGAAAACTTGAGATTTCTAAATGCAGAAATTCCTATAGAAAATTATGATGAAAAGAAAAAGATAGCTGATCTAATTATAAAAATTGATGAAGACATTATCAATATCGAGGCTAATAGAAATAACAATAAAAGTAAAATCCTTAAAAATAATTCTTATCATCATAAATTAGCTTATGAAAAAAATCATGTTGGACAAGATTTAAATGAGGATAAATACACGATAGGCTTATATGACAAAGCCGAAATGAATGCATGGATGAATAAGATTGACCGCGAATAAGCTATTGTCAAGGGAGAAAAACGTGGTGAAAAACGTGGAATAAAACAAGGTGCATTAAATATGGCTCAAAACATGTTAAAAGCCAACATGAACATTGATGAAATAGCCAAACTAACTGGCTTGCATCAAAATGAAATTACGAAGCTTGCTAATAATCTATAATTAAAACTAGGTTCCAAAAACCTAGTTTTAATGTGCCATAACTTTAATATTTTTATTCTCTGATTTACCCATTAAATAATCTAAAGATACATTAAATTCTTTCGCAATTAAATAAAGTTTAGAAAAAGGAATTAATATTTTTCCAGTTTCGTATCTACAATAATTCATTTGACTAAAACCTAATTTGTTTCCGATTTCAGCTTGTGACAAATGATTTTCTTTACGTAATCTTTTTAGTCTAATAAACATCTCTTCACTATTAAATTCTTTTGAAAAAATACCATGTTCATTAGAAAGATCAGTTAAATAATCCATCGAACAATTATAAAATTTTGAAAGCTTATCCATCATCTCAATTGGCATTTCATACATACCACTTTCCCAGTGAGGATAAGTATTAATATTTACCTTTAACATCTTTGCAATTTCTTTTTGCTTCAAATCATTATCAACTCTTAAATCATGCACTCTTTTAAAAAATATTGCCATTTGTTACCACCTCGTACTCATTGTACAAAGGTTTCTATTTATACCTTATAAAATTGTCGTCAAATGTTTAAAAATATGTTATAATCGATATAAAGTATAAAAATATGACAATATATGATAGTTAATAATTACTATAATAAAAATAAGTAGGTGAGTGCATGCATAAAAATAAAAGAAGAAGAAAAATATTGTTAGGGGGATTACTTTGTCTTCTTTTAATAATGATGGTAGGGTACGCTGCTTTCTATAGCCAATTACAAATAAGTGGTACAAGTAACGTAACATCACTGTGGGATGTTGAAATCACCTCCATTGAAAAAGATAAAACATCTGGAAACGTTGAGGAAAAAATAGAACCAACATACACCAAAGATAGTGCTACCTTTGCTGTAGGATTAGAAAAGCCTGGAGATTATATTTACTATAAAATTGGCGTTACTAACAAAGGTACAGTAGCCGCTATAGCTACATTGGGCAATTTAACATGTACAGAAAGTAATGCTATTCAGTGTGGTGCATACCCAGATAGTAGTGTAAATACAAATATAGGCGAAAGTACAAACTTAGAAAGTTCCAGATTAATTATAGATAGTGGAGAAACCGAATATTATAATGTTTGGATAAAATATAATGAAAATGTTTCTATTCAACCAGATATTACTAGTATAGATTTGAAATTAACTTTGACATATCAACAAAGTGATGTAGGAATAACAAAATACAGTGAAGATAAATGTTATACTGGAAAAGTATTAGAAAATGGTACTTTAACAATAACTGACTACGACGCCAAATGTGGACCAGAAGTCATAATACCTGAAGAAATAGAAGGATATACAGTTACAGAAATCCAAGATGGTAGATGGGATCAAGCTGCAGGTCGAAACGTTGGCCCATTTGTTAATAAAGGATTAACTAGTGTTGTTATTCCAGATACAGTAACATACATTGGGCAATGCTCATTTATGAGTAATAGCATTACTTATTTAAAGTTGGGTAATAGTGTGACAACAATTAAGAATGAAGCATTCATGGGAAATCAAATTTCGTCATTAGAAATTCCCGCATCTGTAAAAAACATTTCTGTATGTGCTTTTAATGGTAATAAATTAACAAATATAGTTATACCCCCCACCGTTACTAATTTAGACGCCGGTGCGTTTTCAAATAATTCAGCAACTGGAGATGATGCATATATATATGCTCGTAAAAGTGATGGCACTATTGATAATACAACATTAAATTCTTATGCTGGTTCTACTATTAATGGCGTTGTTGTTCCAGCCAATGTGGTAACTATTGATTCTTATGCCTTTAGAAACGTACGAGCAAACAATATTGAAATACCATCAAGTGTTAAATATATAAATGGTAGTGCTTTTAATGGCTGTTGGGCCAAATCATTAAAGTTAAATGAAGGCTTGATTTCTATAGGTTATTTATCATTTTATGGTAATAATATTACTACATTAAATATCCCAAATTCAGTTACTACCATTGAAAACCGTGCTTTCGATCATTGTTCATTAAAAGAAGTTACAATTGGTAGTGGTATTAAAAATATTGGAACTAATGCATTCCAATACACAGAACTTACAAGTGGTACAATATATAATCCAATAACTTCAATCACAATAAATAGAGTCCAAAATAAAGTGTCCGGTTCACCTTGGGGCGCTAGCAAAGCAAGTATAAATTGGACAGGCACAAATTAACCTCATCAAAACTGATGAGGTTTTTACATGAAAAAAGAGAACTAAACGTTCCCTTAATTTCTGTTGTAGTATTCAATAATTAATGCTTCATCGATATCAGCATTTAATTCGCTACGTTCTGGCATTCTAACATAAGTGGCTTCCATTTTCTTATCATCGTAAGAAATGTATTCAACTCTGTTATGTAAAGCTTCTAAAGAAGATTTAACGATAGCCATTTCTTTATCATTTTCCATTAAACTGATAACATCACCAGGTTTAACTTGATAAGAAGGGATATCAACTCTTTTACCATTAACAGTAATATGTCCATGGTTAACTAGTTGTCTAGCTCCTTTTCTTGTAGTAGCAAATCCAATTCTGTATACTAAGTTATCTAAACGACTTTCTAATAATTTAAGTAAGTTTTCACCGTTGACACCTTTCATTTTAACTGCTTTTTCGAAAGTTCTTTCCATTTGTTTTTCGCTAAGACCATACATGAATTTTACTTTTTGCTTTTCTTGTAATTGAATACCATAGTTAGATAATTTCTTTCTACGGTCTTGTCCGTGTTGTCCTGGTGCATAAGGTTTCTTAGCTAATTCTTTTCCGTTTTCTAAAATAGAAAAACCAAAACGTCTAGATTTTTTGTAAGTTGGACCAAGATATCTTGCCATTTTATTTCCTCCTTTCACTTTAGCGCGAAAGGTTATTTTGCTATTGTTATAGGGTGGAGTATATCAATACTTGTTTTAGCAGCTTAAACAAGTAACCCCTGTAGGGAATATCCACATTATAACACCCAAAATAACGCTGCTTTAACACGCTGTCATTAATTATATATGCAATTAGCCATAAAGTCAAGACTTTTCCCTTTAAATAAAACAAAAAACATCAAAATATCTTATCATTTTTAAGGTTTGGAAAAATTTTAAAATATGTTATAATCATATATGAAAGAAAGTGATTTAAATGAGTTTATTTAAGAAAAATATATATAAACAAATATATAAGAAAATAAAAAAAGCAAATACCATTATAATTGCTAGACATGTCGGACCAGATCCCGATGCCTTAGGTAGTACACTTGGTTTAAAACAAATAATTGTCGATAATTTTCCAGATAAAAAAGTTTATGTCATTGGTAGTCCTGCCGCTAAATTTAGATATATTGGTGAACTGGATAAATTACCAGAAAACTTTGATGATGCTCTACTAATTGTCACCGATACTCCAGATCATAAAAGAGTTGATGGATTAGATCCAAGAAGAATAAAAAATTCGATTAAAATAGATCATCATCCATATGTTGAAACTATGTGTGAATTAGAGTGGATTGACGATAAAGCTTCAAGTGCTTCTCAAATGGTTTTAGAACTAGCTTTTAATACTAGCTTAAAAATCACTAAAGAAGCTGGTGAAAAATTATATATCGGTCTAGTTGCTGATACTAACAGATTTATGTTTTCTTATAGTAATTCTAAAACATTTGCTATTGTCAGTAGATTATTAAAAGAAACCGATATTGATATTACTGAAATATATAATAAATTATATTTAAGACCATATAAAGAAATTAAATTCCAAGGTTACATGGCTGAACACTATCAAATAACTTCTAATAAAGTAGGGTATCTAATTGTTCACGATGAAACTTTAAAAGCTTATAATGTCGATGCTGCCACTCCTGGTAATATGATTAATAGCTTTAACCATATAAATGAAATGTTAGTATGGGTAACAGCTACTGAAGATAAAGATTTAGGAACATATCGCGTTTCTATTAGATCAAGAGGGCCTATTATCAATGAAGTTGCCGCTAGTCATGGTGGTGGTGGTCACATTTATGCTAGTGGCACTAGATTAAAAAACGAAGAAGAAATAATGTCTTTAGTCCAAGATTTAGATGAAGTATCAAAAGAATATACAGAAAAAGTCTCAAATTAGAGACTTTTTCTTTAACGATAATAATATGGATAAGGTCTATAAGGAGGATAGTAAGGATAATATATAGGACGATTATTACCCCAAAATAATGGTGAAATAAGACCACCTGTAATTCCCCCTAAAATAAATGGCCCTAAAAAACTTCCTTGATTATCTCCACCTGGTGGCATTCCAGGACCGGGTCCACCTGGACGAGGTCTATTTGGACGCATTGGCAGTCTATTCATATTATATCCATTATAACCATAGATTTGTTCGTTCATCTTGAGCCGCCCCCTTTCATAATATAATATGAAAAGCAAAGTTAATAGTGCGTAAATAATGGGATCATACTCACCAATTTTAGTCATATAATTTCATAGGTGAGATTATGAAGAAATTTTTCCAAATGGTCGGCATTTTAACCTTAATGGTTGGTAGTTTTGTTTATACTGAAAAAGTCGGAACCACCGCTAAGTTAAGTGATACCTTACTTACGGAAATAAAAAGTAAAAAAGATGGTTATAAAGAAAATGCTATTGAGCCAATAATCAAAGACGACACTATCATCCCTGGTATCAATGGTAAAGAAGTTGATGTCGACAAAAGTTATGAAGCTATGAGTAAAATAGGCTATTTCGATGATAAATTACTCGTTTATAAACCATTAGAAGTAGAAAACATTTTAGATAAAAATAAAGATAAATATGTCATCAACGGAAATAATACTAAAATGGATGTAACATTACTCTTTAAAGTAGGTAATAATGATGATATTACTAATATAATAAGTATATTAGATAGTAAAGAAGCCAAAGGAACTTTTTTTATCGAAAGTAAATATTTAGAAAAACATCACAATCAAATTATAAAATTAGTTCAAAATGGTCATACCATAGGTAACCTAAGTAATAATGAGGACTATGAAGATAGTGACTTTGTCTGGATGAAAACCATTTTAACTAATATTGGGCCACAAATATATAACTATTGTTATACCGAAAAGCCAAAGAAAAAAGTAATTAGAGTGTGTAAAATACAAGATTCTATTACTATCATGCCAAGTATAATTATTAAAGATAATCCATTTATTAATATTAAAAAAGAGCTTACCCCAGGTGCCATTATTTCTCTAGATGTAAATAAAACTTTAAATACCCAAATTGAAATGATTTTAAATTACATAACTTCTAAAGGATATCATATTGTTTCCCTAGAAGAACTTTTAAAAGAATAAAAATTTTCATCTTTTATTATTTGTTTTAAGGAAGATACTAAAAAACAAGCAAATTGTTAAAATCCACTTGTATAACTAATAGTTATATTATATAATTTTATTAGGAACATTTAATGTGAGTGTCGCCCTCCAATCTTGAAAAAGAAAGGAGGTAGATATTAATGAAAACAAAAACTTTTATTGTGAAAGTTTTGAAACTCATTTCTATCATTTTACTGCTATCTACCTTACTGGTTTTAGCTCTAAAAAAATAGACACTCATCATCAGTGATAGAGTGTCACACCAAATTTATTTTGGAGGAGACATTCACTTGCGAACTAAATGTACCTCTTTTTATTATATGAGAAATCTCTCATCTATATACATCATAACACAAAATTAAGTTTTTATCAATATACGCTAAAAAGACACTTAACGAAAACCAAAACATAGGTTTCTTTTTTTTGAATGTTACTTCACATAATTTGACGTTTTCATTTGTTTTTCTAAGGTTTTTCTGTTATAATTCTATATGGTGATGATATGGCAAAATATGATGAACACTCAATAAAAATATTAGAAGGACTAGAGGCCGTTAGAAAAAGACCTGGTATGTATATTGGATCAACCGATAAAAGAGGTCTGCACCACCTAGTATGGGAAATCGTCGATAACAGTATCGATGAAGCTATTAACGGTTTTGGTAATCAAATAAATATTACAATTCATAAAGACGGAAGCGTCAGTGTTGAAGACTTTGGTCGTGGAATTCCAACGGGAATGCACGAAAGTGGCAAATCAACACCTGAAGTTATATATACCGTACTTCACGCTGGTGGCAAATTTGAAACATCAGGTTATAAAGTATCTGGTGGTCTTCATGGTGTTGGAGCATCTGTTGTTAATGCATTAAGTAAATGGATGGAAGTTACTATTAAAAGAGATGGCGACGAATATTTCATCAGCTTTAAAAATGGTGGACACTTAGACAAAACTTTGAAGAAATTAGGTAAAACTAATAAAACCGGTGTTAAAGTCAGATTTATGCCGGACGATGAAATTTTTTCTGCGACTACTTTTTCTTTTTCAACCATCTGCGAAAGAATGCAGGAAAGTGCATTTTTACTTAAAAACATCACAATTGATGTCTATGATGAAGCAACTGATAGAAGAGAATCATATCATTATGAAAAAGGATTGAATTCTTTTGCAGAATATTTAAATACCGATAAAAAAGTACTTCATAAACCATATGACTTTCAAGGTATGAAAGATGGTATCAATGTTGAAATTGCTTTACAATACACTGAAAGTTATTCCGAAAATATTATTTCCTTTGTCAACAATGTTAAAACATCTGATGGAGGCACTCATGAAGTTGGATTTAAAACAGCTATTACTAGAGTTTTTAATGATTATGCCAGAAATAATGGATATCTAAAAGCTAAAGACAAAAACTTTGAAGGACCAGACACTAGAGAAGGTTTAACAGCTATTATTAGTCTGCAAATCCCCGAAAAATTATTGCAATTTGAAGGACAAACTAAAGGTAAATTAGGTACTCCTCAAGCTAGAACCGTTGTTGATAATATTACGACTGAACACATGCAATTCTTCTTAGAAGAAAATAAAGAAACTGCTACCAAAATATTAGAGAAAATGGTTAAATCAAAACAAGTTAGAGAAGCTGCTAGAAAAGCTAGAGATGAAGCTCGAAACGGAAAAGGTAAAAATAGAAAAGAAAAATCTATCAGTGATAAATTCACTCCTGCTCAAACTAAGAATCCTAAAATAAACGAATTATTCTTAGTTGAGGGAGATTCAGCTGGCGGTTCAGCTAAACAGGGTAGAGATAGAAAGTTCCAAGCCATTCTACCTTTGAGAGGTAAAGTTATCAACACGGAAAAAGCCTCTTTAACTGATGTTTTAGCAAACAACGAAATAAATACCATGATTCAGACAATCGGTGCAGGAATTGGTAGTGATTTCAAAATTGAAGATTGTAATTATGATAAAGTCATCATCATGACTGATGCCGATGATGATGGCGCACATATTGCCATATTACTATTGACATTCTTCTATAGATTCATGAAACCATTGATTGAAAATGGTCATCTATATATAGCTATGCCACCACTATATGCTTTAAAAAATGGCAATAAAATATATGGCTATGCTTGGGATGATGATGGGGCTGAAGAAATAAAAAAACAAAATAAAATAAAATTAGAAAAACAAAGATATAAAGGTTTAGGCGAGATGAACGCTGAACAATTATGGGAAACAACTATGGACCCAAGTAAACGTAGCTTAATTAAAGTTAACCTTACAGATGCTGCCTTAGCTGAAAGAAGAGTTAGTGTCCTCATGGGTGATAAGGTTGAACCACGTAAACAGTGGATTGAGGAAAATATTGAATTTACGTTAGAAGATAATTATACAAAGTAGGTGAAAACAAGTGGAAGAAGCAGTGAAAAGAATATATGACTATTCATTAGAATACATCATGGGAGATAGTTTTAGTCGTTATGCCAAAGCTATCATCCAAGATAGAGCCTTACCAGATGTTCGCGATGGTCTAAAACCCGTTCAAAGACGTATTTTATATGGCATGTATAAAGATGGAAATACTTATGATAAACCAACTAAAAAATCAGCAAAAGCCGTTGGAAATATCATGGGTTTCTACCACCCACATGGTGACTCTAGTATCTATGATGCTTTAGTTAGAATGAGCCAGTGGTGGAAAAACAACCTTTGCTATGTTGAAATGCAGGGTAACAATGGCTCTATGGATGGCGATGGTGCTGCAGCCATGCGTTATACTGAAGCTAGACTTTCAAAAGTTGCGGGTGAACTTTTAAAAGACATTAATAAAGATACTGTTCAAATGAGTTTAAACTACGATGATACTTTACTTGAACCAACAGTTTTGCCAGCTAAATTTCCTAACCTTTTAGTAAATGGAGCTACCGGAATTTCTGCCGGTTATGCTACCAATATTCCGCCCCATAATTTAGGAGAAATAATTGATGCAACAATTAAAAGAATCGATAGCCCAAATTGCCGCTTAGACACTATCTTAGATATTGTTAAAGGACCAGACTTCCCAACTGGTGGTGTAGCTGAAGGTCAAAAGGGTATCGAAGAAGCTTTCAGAACCGGTAAAGGGAAAATAAACGTTAGATGTAAATACGAAATAACTGGGCCTAAATCAAAAAGACAAATTATTATTTCGGAAATTCCTTATGAAGTAAATAAAGCGGCTTTAGTTAAAAAAATCGACGAAATCAGAATTGAAAAGAAAGTCGAAGGTATTGCTGAAATCCGAGATGAAACTGATAGAAATGGTCTTCAAATTGCTATTGATTTAAAGAAAGATGCCAATGAAGATTTAATCATTAATTATTTACTTAAAAATACTGACATGATGATTTCCTATAGTTATAACATGGTTGCCATTGTCGATAGAAGACCAATGGTTTTAGGAATATTAGATATCTTAGATGCCTATATTGCCCACCAAAAAGAAGTTATAACTAGAAGAACCCAGTTTGATTTAAGAGTAGCTAAAGCTAGAATGCATATTTTAGAAGGTTTAATCAAAGCCTTATCTATTTTAGATGAAGTAATTAAAGTTATTAGAGGATCTAAAAATAAAGCTGATGCTATTCAAAACTTGCAAACTGAATTTGATTTCACTAAAGAACAAGCGGAAGCTATTGTAAACTTACAATTATATAAATTAACTAATACTGATGTCACTGAACTTGAGAAAGAAATGGAAGAAAAAGCTAAAGAAATAGCTATTTGGACCCAAATACTAGAAAATGAAGAAGCCTTAAAACATGTTATGAAAACCGAACTTAAAATGATTAAAAAAGAATATGCCACTCCGAGAAAAACCGAAATTAAAGATGAAGTAACTGAAATTAAAATAGACACAATATCACTAATTCCAAAAGAAGATTGTATCGTTGTTGTC
This sequence comes from Candidatus Coprosoma sp., assembly GCA_963928595.1. Taxonomy (GTDB): domain Bacteria; phylum Bacillota_I; class Bacilli_A; order RF39; family UBA660; genus Coprosoma. Next base: position 42,857 of record CAWVFK010000042.1, read on the forward strand.
ACTAATGAAGGTTATGTTAAACGTGTATCTCTAAGAAGTTATGCTGCTTCTAATAATGATGAAACCGGTTTAAAAGATAAAGATTATAAAACTGCCATCTATGAAGCTAACACCATGGATACTTTACTTTTATTCACATCTTTAGGTAACTTCCTTTACGTTCCAGTTTACGAATTACCTGATTTAAAATGGAAAGATATGGGTAAACACATCAGTAACATCATTAAAATAAGTAGTGATGAAGATATCATCTCTTCTTACTTGACTAAAGACTTTAAAGAAAATGTAAACTTCTTATCATTCACTAAAAATGGCATGGTTAAACAAACTAATCTTGCGGATTTAAAAGTTCAAAGATATTCTAAACCAATCACTTTGATGAAATTAAAACCAAAAGATAAAGTTATATCAGTTATCCAAGCTGAAAATGAAATTTTAGTAACTACTCATAATGGCTTTGCTTTAAGATATTTAACCGAAGAAGTTCCAGTCACTGGACTAAGAGGTAGTGGTGTCAAAGCTATTAACTTGAAAGACGATTATGTCATTAGTGGACAGTCATTTACAGATGCCGAATATGCCTTATTTGTCACTGACAAAGGCACAGGTAAACGTGTGAAAATAGGTGAATTTGATATTATGACAAGAGCTCGTAAAGGACTTATGGCAATTCGTGATGTCAAAACAAATCCTTATAAACTTATATCTGCATTTGTCATCAATCATAAAAGAGCCATTGGTATTTTAACCGATGAAATAATCTACCATAAATCATCAGAATTCCCAATCTGTGATCGCTATCAGACAGGTTCAAATATTACTAAAGATAAAATTCGTAAAGTATTTATCGAAGCTGAGTTAATTAAAAATCAAAAAGCTGAAAAAAGTATCGAATCAGAAGCTGAGGCCACAGAAAAACCCAAGCCAAAAGAAGAAAAACAAATATCTTTAGATCAAATAGATAAACAAATTTTGACTATTGATGATTTCTTAGATGATTTTGATAAAAAATAAAAACTTCATTTTTGAAGTTTTTTTAATTTTGTAAAAGGAATTAAGGTATAAAGTGTCGTATATATCTATAGAAGGTAAAACTTCTTAGAAGGAGGAATATAATGTTTAAACT
>CAWVFK010000043.1:0-70562 GCA_963928595.1 Candidatus Coprosoma sp.
TCGTGAGACAGTTCGGTCCCTATCCGTCGTGGGCGTAGGAAAATTGAGGAGAGCTGTTCCTAGTACGAGAGGACCGGAATGGACATACCTCTGGTGTAGCTGTTGTCACGCCAGTGGCACTGCAGCGTAGCTATGTATGGAATGGATAACCGCTGAAAGCATCTAAGCGGGAAGCCAGCTTCAAGATGAGTTTTCCCATTTTTTATAAAGTAAGATCCCAGAAAGACTATCTGGTTGATAGGCTGGAGGTGGAAGCATGGCAACATGTTGAGCTGACCAGTACTAATAGATCGAGGATTTAATCCTATAAATTGTTTTCTCTAATGAGATATTTATTACGTTACCATGTTTTCAGAGAATTATTTCTCTATATTTGATTTGTAACGATAGCGAAGTGGATACACCTGTTCCCATCCCGAACACAGAAGTTAAGCACTTCTACGCCGACAATAGTGTATGCGAAGATAGGACGTTGCAAATCTTTTTTTGTATTTAAAATACTTTTATATAGAAAAAATGTATTAGTTTTTACTAATACATTTCTTTATATTCGTTTTCTTTCTTGTCTTCAATACATAGTTTATACATATCTACTTCTAATATTAAAGATAATCTCCACAATGTTCCAATTGAAAATGTTTGATGGACGTTGTTTTCAATATTAGATATAAATTGTTTTGAATAATTAGCTTTTTCAGCTAATTTTGCTTGTGTTAAACCTTTAGCTTTACGATATTTTCTAACGTTTTTACCGATAAAGCCATATACGTAATTTTCATCATTTCTATCAAACTGCATATAATCACCATCTATTAATATTTTCCCATATTTTGGTAATTCTAAGGTGTCATTGTTCGTAGTATAGTTCTTAAGGGTTGCGATATGTTTATATTATATATTTGAGTTTTGTTATTTTGAAAATTAATATAAAACTATTGTCTTAGTTCTCATCTTTTTGATATACTATTATTGGTGATTTTATGGAATACAAATTAACGACTCGCAGTGAGATGGATACTATTGAAATTGCTCAAAATCTTGAATCAGAAAAGTTTTCTAATATGGTTATCTGTTTAAATGGCGAACTTGGTAGTGGGAAAACTATTTTTACTAAAGGTTTTGCAAATGCGCTTGGAATTGATGAAACAGTTACGTCACCAACTTTTAATATAATAAAAGAATATGACGGTGAGCTACCTTTATATCACATGGATGTTTATCGTTTAGATGGTAATACTGAAGGTGTAGGAATTGAGGATTATTTTACTAAAGGTGGCGTTGTGATTATCGAATGGGCTAATACAATTAAAGATATTTTACCTGAAAAAAGACTTGATATTAAATTTAAAATTGCTGGAGAGAACACTAGAGTTTTAGTGATTACTCCTCACGGCAAAGAATATGAAGAATTATGTGAGGCCGTATTTTGAAATATTTATTTATAGATTCAGCGACTACTAATTTGGTGGTCGCTATTATTAATAAAGGTAAAATATATTATATTTATAATAATAATGATAATCATGATACGTCTAGTAAGATGATGCCTGTTTTAGCGGAAGCTTTTGAGAAAGCGGGGTTAAAGCCACAAGATATTGATAAGATATTTGCAGTAACTGGTCCTGGTTCTTTTACTGGTATTAGGGTTGGTTTGACAGTGGCTAAGACAATGGCTTATACATTAAATATTCCAATTGTTCCGATTTCTTCTTTGGAAGTGATGGCAAGTGGAAATGGTGGAACAGCATTGATTAATGCTCGAAGAGGTTACGTGTTTGCTGGATCATATGATAATGAGTTAAATAATGTATATCCTGACAGTTATGTTTTAATGATTGATAGTTTAACTAAGCCATATATTAGTTATGATAGTTTTGATTTTGAGACTGTAAAGCCAAATGTTGATGTTTTAAAGGTTGTTATGAAGCACGAGAATGATGAACCTGTTAATCCGCATACGATAAATCCTAATTATTTAAAATTAACAGAAGCCGAGGAAAAATTAAAAAGTCATGATCGAGAAAGTTGATGATATTAATTTAGTATTACCTTTTATTAAAAAGTATTTTCCCAATTATACTGTGGAAAACTCTCCTTATGAAAAGATATTTTGTTATAAGGAAGAGGATAATATTATTGGTTTTATTTCATACAGTGTGATTTATGAGCGAGCTGAACTCAATTATATTGTGACGAGTGAACAATACCGAAGAAAAAGTATTGGTCAGAAGTTACTAGATCATGCAATGAATAATTTAAAAAATAATATGGTGGAAAACTTTAGTTTAGAGGTAAATGTGAATAATAAAGTCGCTATTAAATTTTATTTAAAAAACAAATTTGAAATAAAAGCAACAAGACATAATTACTATGTAGATGGTGATGCTTATTTAATGGTTAGAGAAGTGAGGTGATATTATGTATATTCTAGCAATAGAATCAAGTTGTGATGAGACAAGCGTGAGTATTATTAAAGATGGCCGTGAAGAGATTAGTACAGTTATTTTGTCACAAATGGATACGCATGCGAATTATGGTGGAGTAGTTCCTGAGATTGCAAGTAGAATGCATGTGGAAAATATAACAATAGTGATCGATGAAGCTTTAAAAAAAGCTGATATGAGAATGGAAGATATGGATGCAATTGCTGTGACTTATGGGCCTGGTTTAATAGGATCTTTGTTAGTTGGCTTAATGGCAGCTAAAACTTTAGCTTTTATCTATAATAAACCATTGATACCAGTTCATCATATTGCCGGACATATATATGCGAATAATTTAGTTAAAAGACTCGAGTTTCCTTTAATTGCTTTAGTGGTAAGTGGTGGTCACACAGAACTTATTTATATGAAAGAGGATTATAGTTTTGAAAAATTAGGCGGTACTTTGGACGATGCTGTTGGTGAAGCGTATGATAAAGTAGCTAGGGTTATTAATGTTCCTTATCCTGGAGGACCACTAGTTGATAAATTAGCTTTTGAAGGTGAAGATACATATGATTTACCACTTCCTTTAAATGATGATAGTTATAATTTTAGTTTTAGTGGTCTTAAAAGTGCGGTTATTAATTTAGCGCACAATGAAAGACAAAGAGGTAATGCAATTATTCCGGCTAATATGGCATGTTCTTTTCAAAATAGAGTAGTAGAAATATTAGTTAAAAAGACAATGAAAGCCTTAAAAGACTATAATGTTAAGAATTTGATTGTAGCTGGAGGAGTTGCAGCTAATAAAGGTCTTAGAAAAGGATTAGCTGAAGCATGTGAAAAGGAAGAAATTAATTTAATTATTCCGGAGATGAAATATTGTACGGATAATGCGGCAATGATTGGAGCAGCTGCTTATTATGCTTATAAACGTGGCGATGTAGCTGGTTTAGATTTAAATGCGAAAGCTGTTGATACTTTAAAATAACTATGAATTTGTGCATAGTTATTTTTCTTTACTTATGATAATGGTTACTATATAATCAAAATAGGAGGTTATGTATGGAAAGTAGAATAATTGGACAGACAGTTCCAATGGTGGAGCTTAAGTTAAGAGCTGGTGAGACAGTTTATACACAATCAGGTGGTATGGCATATCAAACTGAAGGTATTGAAATGAAGACTAATGCGAAAGGTGGTGTAATGCGTAGTTTAGGTAGAATGTTTACTGGGGAGTCAATATTTATGGCTAATTATACAGCAACTGTAGATGGGGCAATGGTAGCGTTTGCGACAACTGTACCTGGTAGTATTATGCGAGTTGATTTAAGTGGAAGTAATGGACTTATCATTCAGAAAGGATCGTTTTTGTGCGCGGAAGCATCGGTTGATACTAAAGTAGCTTTTACAAAAAAATTTAGTGCTGGCTTATTTGGTGGTGAAGGTTTTATTTTACAAAAGGCTACTGGTCAAGGTACTTTATTTTTAGAGGTTGACGGTGATCCAATCGAAAAAGTTTTGGCACCTGGAGAAGTATTAAAAGTTGATAGTGGAAATGTTGTAGCTTTTGAACCAACTGTTTCTTATGAAATAGAAACTATTAAAGGTCTTGGAAATATTTTCTTAGGTGGTGAGGGATTATTTTTAACCAAGTTAGTAGGGCCTGGTAAAGTTATTATTCAATCTCAAAATTTCCAAGATTTTGCGAATAGATTAATTCCGTTTATGCCTAGTTCAAATAATTAAAAAAGCTAAAGATTCAAGAAAATTTTTGTTAAATAATAATGTCATATTATTATAGAACCCAAAAAGGCTATTTTGTTAGCCTTTTTTCTATGAAAACAATTAAATAATACATTAAACTAGCCATGATAGCAAGTAAGATAATACCTGTCATTACTAGATTTAAATTAAATACTTGTGAACCATACATAATTAGATAACCGACGCCAGCTTTTGATACTAAGAATTCTCCCATAATGACACCTATAAATACTAATCCAATATTTACTTTGCAAGAACTTATTAGATTTTTATAATTACTTGGTAAAATTAATTTAAAATAAATTTGATGAGGTTTAGCTTTAAAACTTTTGAGCAATCTAATTTTATTTTCATCGGTGGAAGTAAAGGCTTGGTGAACGTTTATTATTGTTACAATAACAGAGATAAATAAAGCCATGATGATAATAGAATTAGTACTTGCTCCAGCAATAATAATTATAATAGGTCCTAGAGAAACTTTAGGTAAACTATTTAATATAGTTAGATATGGATCGATGACTCTAGATATGAATTTAAATCTCCAGAGAATAGTAGCAATTATAATTCCACCTATAGTACCAATTAAAAAACTAATTATAACTTCATAAAAGGTAATCCAGATGTGATGAAGTAAAGAACCGTCTTTATATAAGTTTATTATGGTCTCTATGATTGATTTTGGACTTGAGGCGATAAAAGTATTAATAAGATTATTATCAGCCGCATATTGCCAAATAAGGATAAATAAAACAATTATTGATATTTGTGTTAGACGAACTAAAAAATTGGTTATTTTTATTCTTTTTAAATATTCTTTATGTTCTTTACTATACATGGTAATCAATGTCCTTCCAAATTTTGTCATAATAATAAGCAAATTCTTTAGCTTTTCTATTTTTGATAGGTGTAGATTTACCAGTTAGTTTTATTTCATAAATACTTTTAATTTTACTTGGTCTTGGTGACATGACAATTACTCTATCAGCCATACTGATGGCTTCAGACAAGTCATGGGTAACCATAATTGCACTTTTTTTCTCTTTTTTGATGATTTTATAGACATCATCAGAAACAGCTAATCTGGTTTGATAGTCTAAAGCCGAAAAAGGTTCGTCTAGAAATAATATATCGGGTTTAGTAGCTAAGGTTCTAATAAGTGATACTCTTTGCCTCATACCTCCAGACAAATTATTAGGATAGGCTTTTTTAAAGTCTTTTAATCCATATGTATCTAATAAGTTATTAACATATTCAATGTTTTCTTTAGTTAGTTTGTTTTCAAGCTCTAAGCCGATTAAACAATTCTTATATATGGTACGCCAATCAAAGAGGTTATCTCCTTGAAGCATGTAACCAAATTTTAGATTTGGATCAATTTCAATGGTTCCACTAGAAGCATTATCTAGACCACATAATATGGAAAGTATAGTACTTTTACCACAACCACTAGGTCCAACAATGGCGATGAATTCACCTTGTTTTAAATTTAAGGAAAAATTATCCACAGCTAAAATTTCGTTATTTTTAGTGTGATAAATTTTTCTTAAGTCTTTAACTTTTAAAATATCCATTATTTTTTAGCGTATTTATTATTGACTAATTTTGAGTAAGGTGCATTTTCATCTAATTGACCAGCATTTTTAACTATTTCTTGAATATGTTTAAAATCATTTTCAGAAATATAAGTTGTATCGTACCATGAATCAATATCTTTGTATCTTTGAACTATTTGGACTAAGTCTTTATCAGATGTGTCTGGAAAGTAATCCTTGATGTTTTTGGCTATTTCTTCACTAGTGTGATTATGAACATAATCTAAACCTTTTTGAATAGCTCTAGTAAAGCCTTCAATAACATCTGGATTTTCTTTAATGTAACTTTTTTTTGCGTTGTAAGTAGTATATGGAACATTGCCACCCAATTCGCCAATAGAGGCAACAATATAACCATATCCTTCTTTTTCAAGTTCTGAGGCGGTTGGTTCAAATAGAGCAACATAATCACCAGTGCCACCAATAAAAGCGCCTGACATAGAAGCAAAGTCAATACTGGTATCTATGTTTGTTTCATCACTTTTGATACCATTAATATTTAAGGCGTATTCTAAGGTCATAGCTGGCATACCACCTTCACGACCACCAATAATATGTTTTCCTTTTAAATCTTCTAAACTAAAATTATCTGTTTTTTCTCTGGCAACTAAGAAACTACCATCTTTTTTAGTTAAACCAGCAAAGTTTATTAAATAGTCTTTTTGTCCACCATTATAAACATATATGGTTGATTCACTACCACAGAAACCGATTTGGACATCGCCTGACAATACAGCGGCGGTAACTTTATCGGCACCTGAGGTTAAAATGATTTCAACATCTAATCCTTCTTCTTCAAAGTATCCTAATGAATGAGCTATATACTGTGGTGCATAAAAGATACTATGGGTTACTTCGGCTACTTTCACTTTTGTTAAACTCGTTTCTTCTTTTTTAGGTTTAAAAACAAAAAATCCGGTAATTATTAGGCCGACAGCTAATAATATAATGATAAATTTTTTCAAAAATCCCTCTCCTTTCTAATTCCATAGTATTATATTCTTAAAATTATAAAAGGTTTTCAAAAAATATGGTAAAATGGAGATGGGTGATTTTATATGAATATTGGAGAATGCAAGGTTGCATTGATAGACTATAATGGCAATATAAAGATGATGGGTAAGGCTGGAGATCCTACATTTCATGTGGATTATTTATTTGAATACTTTAATGAAACGTATCCTTCAGAACCGAAATTGAAATTACTAATGGATGAATATCGAAGAGATGTTTATGCATATCATTTTGGTAATTTTGGCTATGTTGTATTTTATAACCATATACATGAAGGTTTTAAGTACGGAATGTTTTATTTTCCAACGGGTCTTTCTAAAGAACAAGAGGTAGTTCTGGAAAATTTAGATTTAGATGATGAAATAGTAGCTATATGTTTTGATCCAACTGATTTTGGTTCGTTTGTAAATTATGAAATGGTTGGAGCAGATGGTGAATATAGATTAAGTGAAGCGATGAACGAGTATTATGAAAAGAAAAATTCACATTTAAAGAGGTAAAGAAGGTATATGGATAAAAGAATAATTGATAGTAAAGTTACTATAATCGATGAAAGTGGGATACCACATATGATGGGTAAGGTTAATGAACAAAGACTTCATGTGAAATACTTGTTGGATTATATTCATTTAAATTTTCCGAGTATTAAGATAGATAATTTAACGGTGGGAAATGCAAGAGAACGTTTTGCTTATCAAATTACTGTTTTTGGTGATATAATTTATTTTAATGATTTGAATTTTGGTATGTTATATTTTCCTCATGAATTAACTGATGAGCAGTTAGAAACTTTGGATAATATTGATTTAGGTAATCAAAAGATTGGAATTTGTTATAATTTAAAAGAAGTAGGAAAAAATATAATGTTTAGAACAATTGGCATGGATAATGATTATACTTTAAAAGAAGCAATGGAAGAATATATGAATGTGGTGGCAGTTAAACTTTATAGGAGATGAGGTTTGTTATGTTGAATGTAAATGATTATAAGTTAGTAATTATAGCCGGTTCTAAAGAAGAGGATGGAATGATTCGCTTTTTTGGAGAATCGAGTGAATATAGGTTTCATCTGGATGCTTTAAAAGATTATTTATATACCTATTATAAATCTTTAGCTGAAGACATTAATGCTGATGACAAGAAAAATTACAATGAAATTATAATTTATTTAAATGAGATGGGAGATATAGTTTATTTACATTCAATTGGATATGGTTTGTTGTTTGTTCCAAAGCAAATTAGTAGAAATCAGATTATGGCTTTATATGATGTATTTAATTCATTTGAAAGAACTTCTATTTATATAGATTATAATTTGACTAGAAGAGAAGATGGAATTTTTCCTGAAAATATTGTTGATTATGTAGAAGGTAATGAAAATTATGAAACATTAGATAATTTCTTTTATAAGAACTCATATGTTAAAGGTAGGGTGAAATAATCTAATGGATGAATATATGATAGCTATAATAAATGGTGGAAGTGAAGATAATGGTGATATTACTTATTTAGGATATAAATTTAATTATAATTATCACGCACTATGTTTAATTGATTATGCTGTTCATAAATATCCAAATATTTCTGGGTTTGAAAATATAGATTATATGAGTGAACCTATTTTACCATTTTATTATCTATCTCTTTTGAATAATATTATATTTGCTAATGTGTCAGTGGACGACGAAAAAAGAGGCATGTTATATTTACCAAAAAATGTTTCTGATGAGCAATTAACAACACTTCTACAATTTATTAACTCAATATATGAATTTAAAGTAACGATAGTTTATGATTTATCATTAATTGATGATATGGTGTTGGGTAAAGATTTACAGGTTTTAAAAGATGAAGATATGAAAGATCAAATAATGAGATTTGTTTTAGAAAAACAAACTTCGGAAAAAGAAAGAAGGTTATATAATGGATAAAAACATTGGTGATTATAAAGCGGTAATTATTAATGGAACTAATGATAAGAGTGATGACATTGATGGGCATGTAGATTTTGTTGGTCCAATTGGTGAATGTGATTATCATGTGGATTGTTTGTTAAATTATGCTAGAGATAAGTACCCTTATGTTTCAATTTTTCAAAGGATTACTGATAGGTGTGAACCTGATGTGCCAATTTTTTTCTTAACTTGGCTTAATAATGTTGTATATATTAATATTTCTGGAAATCGTGTTGGTAAATATGGTATGTTATTTTTACCTGATGAAATTAGTGAAAAACAACTTAAATTAATATATGAGCTTGCCAAACAAATCCCAAAGGCACATGTAGATATAGTATATGATATGGATTTTGATGATGGCTTTGTTGAAAGCAAGGAATTTAATTATGAAAGAGGAAAAGGTTTTGAAGAAACATTAAATGAATTTTTAAAAAAAGTTAATCAAAAAAAGTCTAAATAACTAGACTTTTTTTAACTTTCCTTGTTTTAAAAGATTTAACATTTGAATGTTTTGAAAGTATGAACCGTGATAATTTTTAATATTGTTTGCTTGAGCTAATTTTTTTCGATAGTTATATGAACTATTGATACCGATTGATTTTAATGCGTCAACAATTGATCCGTGTTTATAATTTTTGGCATTTAGATATTCGTTCGATGTGTTACTGGAGGATATATTTTCTTGTTTAATAGTTTCTTCTGTTTTAGGGGTGTGTTTTGTATGATTATTATTTTGAATTGAATTTTGTGAGGTAGGTATGTTTTTTGTTTGTTTTTCAGTAACACTAGGGTTATCTACTTGGGCATTTAAAGAAATTATAGGGTTTTCTTTGACATTATTTGAAGTTTGAATTTCTAAGTGCAAATGTTTTCCATAGGCGTTGCCAGTTTCACCAATGGTACCAATTATGGTACCTTTTTCAATATACTGTCCTTTATTTACTTTGATAGAACCATATTTCATATGGGCATATAAGGCTGTTTTACCATTATCTTGTTTTATTTTGATATAATTGCCATAGGTATCTAAACCTTTACTTTTATGGTCTGTCCCTTTGACATTATTTACGATGGTAGTTACAGTTCCACTTTCTAAGGCAATAATGTTAGTTTCGCTTCGGTCACTAGCAACAATATCAATAGCTTTGTGATCTGTGTTATACTCGTTTGTAATAATTTCATTCATACTTTCCAATACATGTGTAACCATCTTTTAGTGGTATTCACCTCCCTTCATAGATTAATATACGGTGTCAATTAGCTGTTTTCCTTCTTTTTTTTTAAATTTTTTTAAAAAATTTGGTATAATGGTAGTGGTGATAGTAAATGGACTTAAGCACATTAAATGACAAACAAAAAGAAGCAGTTGAGTGGCCTGATGGTCCAATACTAGTTTTAGCAGGAGCTGGAAGTGGTAAAACGAGAGTTTTAACAACTAAACTGGCTTATTTAGTTAATGAAGAAGGTGTTAATCCTTATAACATATTAGCAATTACGTTTACTAATAAGGCAGCTAAAGAGATGAAAGAGCGAGCATTTAAGATGCTTGGAAGTGATGCTTATAAGATGCAGATATCGACATTTCATTCTTTGGGGTTGCTTTTAATTAGAGAAAATTATGATAAATTAGGTTTTGATAAAAATTTTACAATTTTAGATAGTGATGATAGTTTAACAATTATTAAGAAGATTTTAAAGGATATGAATTTGGATCCGAAGGTTTATAATCCAAGGGCTATCAGAAATAAAATAAGTAGTGCGAAGAATGAACTGATGGATTCTAATTATTATAGCCGGTTTGCGAATTCAGAATATGAAGAGATTGTTTTATCAGTATTCCAAAAGTATGAGCAAAAGGTTCTTAAAAACAATTCAATGGATTTTGATGATTTATTGTTATTGCCAATTAAGTTATTTAAAAAATATCCTGATGTTTTAGAAAAATATCAAGATAGATTTAAGTATATATTAGTAGATGAGTATCAAGATACTAATGAAGCTCAATATATTTTGATTAAAATGCTTAGTAAAAAATATAAAAATATATGTGTAGTTGGTGATTTAGATCAATCGATATATGGATTTAGGGGAGCTAATTTTAGGAATATTCTTAATTTTGAAAAGGATTATCCAGATGCGAAGGTTATTCCTCTAGAAGAAAATTATCGTTCGACAGGTAATATTTTGAATGTAGCTAATGATATAATTAAGCACAATAAGCAGCGCAAAGAGAAGAACTTATGGACGAAAAATGATAATGGACCGAAGATTCGTTATCACAGGGCTTATGATGAAAAAGATGAAGCTAATTATGTCATGGAGGAGATTAAGAAATTAATTATTAGTGGTGAGCCGAAATCTTCAATTGCAGTTTTATATAGAACTAATGCGCAATCTCGTAATATGGAAGAAGCTTTGCTTAGAGAAAATATTCCTTATAAGGTAGTTGGTAGTTTTTATTTCTATAACCGAAAAGAAATTAAGGATTTAATTAGTTATTTAAAACTTATTTACAATTCTAATGACGATGTCAGTTTGATGAGAATTATCAATGTTCCTAAAAGACAGATTGGTCCGAAGACAATAGAAAATTTGGCTACTAAAGCTTTAGATAAAGGAGTGTCTTTATATGAGGCTATCGATAGTGGTAAGGAACTTGAGTTTAAGAAATTAATCGAAAGAATAAAAAAAGAAAGCGAAAATATGTCGCTTACAGAGTTAGTTGAACTGATTTTAACAGAAACTGGAATGCGAAAAGAACTTGAGAGTGCTAAAACTTTGGAGGCGGAAGTTAGGCTTGAGAACTTAGAGGAATTTAAGTCTATTACGAAAAACTTTGAAGAGAATAATGGAGTTATTTCGTTAGAGGAGTTTTTATTAGAGATTAGTTTGGTTTCTGATATGGAAGAGCATAAAAACAATAATGATGTGGTAACGCTTATGACGATACATTCTGCTAAGGGATTAGAGTTTGACCACGTATTTATTATCGGTTTAGAGGAAGGGTTATTTCCACATTCTAATTGTTTAGATAGTTCGGATGAAATTGAAGAGGAAAGACGTCTTTGTTATGTGGCGGTGACGAGAGCTAAGAAGACACTTACTTTAGTCAATGCCCAGAGAAGAATGCTTTATGGAAATACGAACTGTAATCCGCCTAGTAGGTTTATTGCAGAAATTAGTGATGAATATTTGGAAAAGGATGCTAAAGAAGAAAAGACGTATTTTAATAAAGAAGAAATGATCGATAAGACAGCCGAATATAGTGTTGGTGATCATGTTATTCACGATACTTATGGTGAAGGTGTGGTTGTTGCCTTAGGTTCAGTTTTATCAATTGCTTTCAGTCATCCTTACGGAATAAAGAAAATAATGAAAGGTCATAAAAGTATTAGAAAGGTATAGGTGATTTTATGAGAATGTTATCAATTATTGATTCTATTAATGAATTTATCGAACCAGCTAAGGCTTGGCTTGAAGAAAATCATAACAATCCATTTATGTGGCTTGCATTTGTTTTGATTGGTATAGCAGTTTTTGCACTTACTTATGGTGCACTTAATAAAAATAATCAATAGGAGGTTTTATTTTGGAATATACTTTAGTGGTAATGGCAGCTGGTATGGGAAGTAGATTTGGTGGACTAAAACAGACTACGCCTGTCGGTCCTAATGGAGAATTTATTATCGACTATTCAATTTATGATGCAATAAAAGCAGGTTTTAATAAGGTTGTCTTTATTATTAGAAAAGATTTTTATGAAGATTTTAGAAAAACTATAGGAAAAAGAATAGAGGATAAGATTGAAGTGGAGTATGCATTTCAAGAACTTACAGATTTACCTGATGGTTATGAGTGTCCAGAGACGAGAGTTAAACCTTGGGGAACAGGAGCAGCTATTTATAGTGCGAGAGAGTTGATTAATGGTTCTTTCGCTATTATAAATGCTGATGATTTTTATGGCGCAGACGCATATAGAGTTTTATTTGATTATGTCAAAAATAATACAAATCAAAATGAAGGGTTGGCTTTGTGTTATGAGGTGGGTAATACTTTATCTAAAAATGGAAGTGTTAAACGAGGTATTGCAATTGTCCGTAATGGTAATTTAGAGGGTATTAAAGAAAGTAAAATAGAGGCACGTGATGGTTATGTGATAGCTAAACCTTTAGATGGAAGTGCTGAGTTTGAAACTCCTTTAGATACTTTAGTTACAGTTAATTTATTTGGCTTTACTCCAAAGATAAAAGACATTATTGTGGATAATTTTGCTAAGTTTTTAGATGATAATATTGATAAATCAGATAGTGAATATTTAGTGCCTGATATTATTAATAATGAAATTGAAGCAGGTAATATTCGTTTTAAAGTAAAAGGGACCAACTCTAAATGGCATGGAGTAACTTATAGAGAAGATAAAGATGAGCTAGTAGAGGCCATTAATGAATATATCAGAAAAGGTGTATATCCAGAAAAATTATTTGAAAGTGGTAAAACACTTTGTAAAAAATAATACACAATTTATATGTGTATTTTTTTAAATTCTATTTTTAGAATTGAAGTTTATTTGGTTATTTTATATAATATTATTGGTGAGATTATGATAGAGAAAAGAATAGCAGAACTTACAGAAATTATTAATAAAGCAAATCGTGATTATTATGTGAATGATAGTCCAACAATTACGGATCAAGAATACGATAGATATATGGAAGAACTTCAAAGACTTGAAGAGGCACATCCAGAATTTAAAAAGATAGATTCACCTACACAAAGAGTTGGTAGCGAAGTTATTTCAGAATTTAAAAAAGTTACGCATGAGATTCCAATGCTTTCCTTGGGAGATATTTTTAATGAGGAAGAGATAATTGATTTTGATGAGAAGGTTAAGAAAGTAGTACCACATCCTAAATATGTAGCAGAACTTAAAATGGATGGTTTATCTGTTTCACTACTTTATAAAAATGGTGAATTAGTTCGTGCGGCTACTCGTGGTGACGGGGTTACTGGAGAGGATATTACACATAATGCGAAGACAATTAAAGATATTCCGCTTAAGATAAAACAGCCAATTGATATCGAAGTTCGTGGAGAAATTTATATGAGCAAAGCTTCTTTTAAAAAATTAAATGAGAATGGAGCTAATTTTGCAAATCCACGTAATGCAGCAGCTGGAAGTGTAAGACAGCTAGATTCTAAGGTAGCTGCGAGCCGTAATTTATCTTGTTTTATTTATCATTTACCTGATCCAGAAGATTATAATATTTATACACATCACGATGCCCTTAATTTTATGGGTGAACTTGGTTTTGTAATTAATCCAAATAATAGGATTATTAATAATATAAATGAGTTAATGGAGTATGTCGATCATTATACTAAAGAAAGACCTAATTTACCTTATGAGATAGATGGAATTGTAATTAAAGTCGATGATTTAAATGATCAAAAGAGATTAGGATATACAGCGAGATGTCCGAAATGGGCAATAGCATACAAGTTCCCAGCCGAAGAGGTTTTGACTAGAGTTAAAGATATTATTTGTACAGTTGGAAGAACCGGACAAGTAACTCCTAGTGCTATATTAGAACCAGTGCGTGTTATGGGGTCTTTGATATCTAAAGCAACCCTTCATAATGAGGATTATATTTTAAGTAAAGATATACGTATTGGTGATATTGTCTCTATAAAAAAAGCTGGAGATGTTATTCCGGAAGTAGTTAAACCGATTGTGGAAAGAAGGGACGGTACTGAGAGAAAATTTAATATGGTGGAAAAATGTCCGATATGTGGAGAAGAGTTAACGAGAAAAGAAGATGAAGCAGCTTATTATTGTTTGAACGAACATTGTCCAGCGAGAAAACAAGAAAAATTATTCCACTTTACTTCGCGTCATGCGATGAATATAATTGGTTTTGGTGATAGGATTATCGAAGATTTTTATAACTTAGGTTATTTAAAAGATGATGACGATTTTTATCATTTATACGAACATAAAGAAGAGTTAAAAGAACTTGAAGGCTTTGGTGAGCGAAGTATTGAAAAGTTATTGGATGAAATAGAGAAAAGTAAAAATAACTCTTTAGAAAGATTATTATTTGGACTTTCTATTCGTCATGTTGGAACAAAAACAGCGGATATTTTAGCTCGAGAATTTAAGAATATGGATAATTTGATTGATGCTAGTTTTGAAGATTTAGCTAGTATTAAAGATATTGGAAATATAATAGCTAAGAGTGTTTACGATTTCTTTAGAGATGAGAATAATATTAATTTAATTAATAAACTCAAAGAAGATGGGGTTAATATGATTTATCTTAAAGAGGTAAGTAATGAAGAAACGGTATTTACCGGTAAGACTTTTGTATTAACTGGCTCTTTAGAAAGATTTACTCGTGATGAAGCTAAAATTAGAATAGAAGAGTTAGGTGGAATAGTTAGTTCTAGTGTTAGTAAGAAAACTAGTGTAGTTATTGCGGGTGCGGAAGCGGGAAGTAAGCTTACGAAAGCTCGTGACTTAGGTGTTACTATTTGGAATGAAGAGGATTTTTTAAATAATTTATCAAAGTACTAGAAATAGTACTTTGACTTTATTTTAAATATGAATATAATGTTTGTATTGAAGTTGTTTTTGTTGGCTTATACAGATTATTATGCTCCAGAATAATTTAATGAAGCATTTACAGTGGTAAATTTTTTATATAGATTGGGAATTGATTCTTTTTATAATTTGGATCATAATGTCAGGTGTGTAATAAGTTATAAAATTGATCGAAAAGAATATTTATATTTTATTTTAGGAAAATATACAACCTAAAATTAAAGCAACTTATGATTATGTAAATATTTATCCTTATATTTTAGATTATAGTTCAATTGGTGGTATTAGAAAACTATTTACATCTTTGGGAAATGTTTCTTTTTCACTTTGCGTGAATGGTATTAAGGAAGTTTGTATGACTGGCGATGATAAAAAAATATCGCTGTTTTTTGTGATGTTTATGCGGGTAAATATGTGAATAAATGTCATGAGGTGTCATCGCTTTTTGGTGTAGATTATGAATATATAACTACAGCTTTTGTGAATAGTCTACTTAAACATTATAGATATCTTCATTCCTTTGTTGAAGATGGTGAATATGTTTATGATTTTGCAAAAAATTTAAAAATGGAAAAGGATGTTTATTATGATCTTTTGAATTCTGATGTGGTATCTATGATTAAAGGCGCTCGTTTTATTAGTAATTTGAAGCGTTTATCCATGTTCATGCACCTATGATTCTTAAAGATTTTTTGGTAAAGCATGATGAATTAATATTGAGAAAGTAAAATGTTGGGATAAAGATTCTAACATTTTTTGTAATGGTTTGATGGTTTTTGCAAAAAATTGTAGTTTTTTAGCAGTCATGTATTGACAGTGCTAGCATATGATGTTATAATGAAGTAGCAATCAAGTTAAAAGAGTGCTAAAGAGGTGATTAAGTGCTGACTCAAAGACAAGAAGAACTATTAAAATTAATTGTTGAAAATTACATTAAGACAGCAACGCCAGTTAGTTCGAAAGCTTTATGCAAGAAGATGAAGTGTTCGAGCGCAACGGTTAGAAATGAGATGGCTACCTTAGAGCAATTAAATCTTATTCAAAAGACACATATTTCATCTGGTAGAGTTCCGAGTGATAAGGGTTATAGATATTATGTCGATAATATTATGGTTCCAAAGGAACTTAATGGTGAAGATATGTTAAAGTTGAAACAAATATTTTCCAATAATGCACTAGTACTTTCTGATGCGATTACTAAAAGTATGGAAATTGTTTCAGAGCTTACGCATTACACAGCGGTAGTTTTAGGTCATTCTTCTAGTGACAATAAAATTGCGAAAGTTGAGGTAGTGCCAATTGATGATAATAAAATGATTGCTATTGTTATCACTGATAAAGGTCATGTAGAAAATCGTAATGTAGTTATTGAGGGTAATGTTAGTAAGGCTGAGGTTAAGCATACTACTGATATAATTAGTAAGTTAATTGTTGGTGTTCCTTTGAGTGAGGTTAGTCAGGTTTTGGAATTTGAGGTTAAACCGATTATTACAAGATATGTGAAAGAACACGATGCTTTATATAATGCATTTTATAATGCGTTTAGTGATTTTACAAGTAAACCTCATATTAGAATGAGTGGGACTAATAATTTACTTATGGAGCCTGAGTTTGATGATGCTAGTAAGATAAGAAGCTTACTTAATAAGTTTGAGGATAAGGAACTTATTAAGAGCATTAAGGCAGATGATGACGAAATTAAGGTTTACATTGGAAGTGAAAATGCTATTGATGATGATGTATCAATTATTAAGACTAGTTTTTACAAAGATGGTACAGAAGGAACGATTGCTTTAATTGGTCCAAAAAGGATGGAATATGGCCGGGCTGAAGCATTACTTAATTACATTAAAGAAAATATAGGTAGGTGATTAATAAGTGGATAAAGAAAAAAAACATGAGGATAAGCATGAACATCATGAGCATGAAAAACATTATGACAAACACGATAAACATCATGATAAGAAATGTGAGTGTCATGATAAACATGAAAAATGTGAATGCCATGATGATAAGAAGTTAGAAGAAGCTAACAAAAAAATAAAAGAATTAGAAGAAGAGGTATTAAAAGCAAAGGCTGATAATATTAATTATAGAAAAAGAAAAGATGAAGAAGTTAGTAAGATGTTAGAGTTCGCTAATGAAGATATAGTTAAAGACATTTTACCTTCTATCGATAATTTTGAAAGGGCTATTAATTTAGATGATGATAATTTGGATGACGAGCTTTCAAAATTCTTAGCTGGTTTTAAAATGATATATTGTCATTTGGTAGAGGTGTTAGAAAAATATGATGTTAAGGCTATCGATGACAAGGGTAAAGCATTTGATCCCAAACTACATCAAGCTGTACTTACTGAAAAGGTAGATGGTATGGAAAGTGGTATGGTTATTGAAGTTATGCAGAAGGGTTATATGCTTAAAGATAAAGTTATTAGACCAGCTATGGTCAAAGTTAGTGAATAAGAAAGGATATGATTATAAATGAGTAAAACAATAGGTATTGACTTAGGTACAACTAATAGTTGTGTTGCTGTTTATGAAGGTGGTGAAGCTAAGGTTATCGCGAATCCTGAGGGATCACGTACAACACCATCTGTTGTTGCTTTTAAAAACGGAGAGATTATCGTTGGTCAAGCAGCTAAAAACCAAATGGTAACCAATCCAGATACAATTGCTTCTATTAAGAGATTAATGGGAACTAAAGAAAAAGTTAAAGCTAATGGTAAGGAATATACTCCTGAAGAGATTAGTGCAATGATTTTAGGAGATTTAAAGAAAACAGCTGAGGCTTATTTAGGTGAACCAGTTAAGAAAGCAGTTATTACTGTTCCTGCTTACTTTAACGATTCTCAAAGACAAGCAACTAAAAATGCTGGTAAGATTGCTGGTTTAGAGGTTGAAAGAATTATCAACGAACCAACTGCGGCAGCTTTAGCTTATGGCCTTGATAAACAAGAAAAGACTGAACAAATCTTAGTATACGATTTAGGTGGAGGAACATTCGATGTTTCTATTCTAGAGATCGGTGATGGAGTATTCGAGGTTAAAGCTACTAGTGGTAATAATCATTTAGGTGGTGATGATTATGACCAAAGAATTATCGATTATTTAGTTAAAGAATTTAAGAAATCTAATAGTATTGATTTATCTAAAGACAAAATGGCTATGCAAAGATTAAAAGATGCGGCTGAAAAAGCTAAGAAAGATTTAAGTGGTATGACTACTACTAATATATCTTTACCATTTATTTCACAAGGGGAAGATGGACCAGTTCACTTAGAGATTAGTTTAAGTAGAGCTAAATTTGAAGATTTAACTCGCGATTTAACTGAATCTACTTTGGAACCTGTTAGAAAAGCTTTAAAAGATGCAAAGTTGACTAAGAAAGATATAGATAAAGTATTATTAGTAGGTGGTTCTACTAGAATGCCTAGAATTGCTGAAATTATTAAAGAAGAACTTGGTCAAGAACCTAGTAAAGGTGTTAACCCAGATGAGGTTGTGGCTATGGGTGCTGCTATCCAAGGTGGAGTATTAACTGGTGATGTTAATGATATCGTTTTACTTGATGTTACACCACTTTCACTTGGTATTGAAACTTTAGGCGGAGTATGTACAGTACTTATTCCAAGAAATACTACTATTCCAACAAGTAAGTCTCAAGTGTTCTCAACTGCAGCTGATAATCAACCAGCCGTAGATATTCACATTTTACAAGGTGAAAGACCAATGGCAGCTGATAATAAAACACTTGGTAATTTCCAATTAACTAATATACCACCAGCTCCTAGAGGAGTTCCACAAATCGAAGTTACATTTGATATTGATGCGAATGGTATTGTAAATGTTAAAGCTAAAGATTTAGGAACTAATAAGGAACAATCTATTACAATTACATCTTCAACTAATTTATCTGATGATGAAATCGATAAGATGGTTAAGGAAGCTGAAGCCAATAAACAAGCTGATGAAAAACGTAAGGAAGAAGCTGATGTTAAAAACGAAGCTGAACAAATGATTTTTGCAACTGAGAAAGCTATTAAAGATTTAGGCGATAAACTTGACGATAAAGATAAGAAACAAGCAGAAGATTTAGTTAAAGATTTAGAAGAAGCACTTAAGAAAGATGATATAGAAGATATTAAAGCTAAAAAAGATAAATTACAGGAAAAAGCTATGGAACTTGGTGCGAAAGTTTATGAAGAAGCTGCTAAAAAAGCACAGGCTGAGCAAAAAGATGAAGATGCTTCAGATGATAAAGATAAAGGTGTAAAAGACGCTGAATACGAAGAAAAATAGAAGTTCTAGGAGACTAGAACTTTCTCTTTATGAAAGGAAAAAATTATGATTATAAAAGATAAAACTAGGGATGAAATTGATGAGAAGTATAAGTGGGATTTAAAGCAGATTTATGCATCAGAAGATGACTGGCTTAAAGACTTTGAATATGTTAAAGCAAGTGGTGATAAGTATTTAGAGTTTAAGGGAAAACTTAATAATGCGAATACTATTTATGAATTTTTAAAGTTTGATGAAGAGTTTTCTAAAAAGTCTGATGCTGTTTATATGTATGCGGCTTTGAAGTTCGATGAAGATACTAGTAATAGTAAATATCAAGAGTTAAAAGGTAAAATAGAAAAAGTACTTACGGAGATAAGTACGAAAACAGCATTTGTACTCCCAGAGTTACTTAAGCTTTCTAAAGAGGCTTTCGATAAGTTTATGGAAGAGATTCCTGAACTTAAGATGTATGAATATGAGTTTCGAAATATACTTCGAATGAAAGATCATATTTTGTCTGACAGTGAAGAAGAGTTACTTTCTAGTTTAGGTAAATCACTTAATAATCCGGAAGATACAGCGAGTTATTTAAGAAATTCTGATATGAAATTTGGGGTTATTAAAGATGGTGATGATAATGAAGTAGAACTATCTAATATTAATTTTTCTAAATATATTATGGATAATAACCGTGAGGTTAGAAAGAGTGCATTTTATACTCTTTATAAAGAGTATGAGGATTTGAAAAATACTTTTGCTTCTAGTTATAGTGGTAAGGTAAATACTGATAATGTACTTGCTTTGAGGCGTGGTTATAAAGACGCTCGTGAAGCAGCTTTATTCGGTAGTAATATCGATAGTAAGGTTTACGACAATTTAATCGATGTGCTTCACGGTAATCTTAATATTATGGATGATTATTATGCTTTAAAGAAAGAGGTTATGGGGTTAGATGAGCTTCATATATACGATATATATGGGGCTTTGGTACCTGACTCTAGTAAGTCTTATACTTTTGAAGAAGCTAAAAATATAGTTATGGATGCATTATCTATTTTAGGTGATAATTATATCAATGATTTGAAAAAGGCTTTTGATGAGAAATGGATCGATGTAATGCCAAGCAAGGGTAAAAAAGGTGGAGCTTATTCTTGGGGAAGTTATACGACTAATCCATATTTGCTTTTGAATTTTAATGGCAAGTTTGATGATGTTTCAACTTTAGCTCATGAGCTTGGTCATTCGATGCATTCATATTATTCTAATAAGAATAATCCTTATGTTTATCATCAGTATAAGATATTTGTGGCTGAGGTTGCTTCACAAGTTAACGAGTTAATATTAGCTAGGTATTTAATTAATCATACGTATGATAAGAATGAGAAGTTAGCTATTTTAGATAGTTTGATGGAATTATTTAAGGGTTCAATTGTTCGTCAAACGATGTTTGCAGAGTTTGAGTATTTAATGCATAAGAAAGAACAAGAAGGAACTGTTTTGACTAGTGAATTTTTATCTAATGAATATTATAAGTTGTATGAAAAATATTCTGGTCATAATATGATTAGCGATAAAGAGATTAGATATGAATGGGAGAAGATTCCTCATTTCTATTACAACTTTTATGTGTATCAATATGCGACAGGACTAGCTGCGGCCAGTTATATTGCAGAAAATATTATGAGAGGCGATAAAGAGGCTTTGAATAATTATTTGAAGTTTTTAACACTCGGCGGTAGTATGGATCCGATCGATGAACTTAAAGTGGCTGGTGTGGATATGAATGATCCTAAAGTTATACAAGTCGCAATGGATACGTTTAAAGGTTTGATAGAGGAGTTTAAAGAAATTTACCGAAGTAGGTGATTAGATGAATAAAAGAGATTATTATGAGGTACTCGGCGTTTCAAAAGATGCTAGTGAAGCGGAAATTAAAAGTGCTTTTAGAAAATTAGCCAAGAAATATCATCCAGATGTTTCTAAAGAACCAGATGCAGCCGAAAAGTTTAAGGAAGCTCAGGAGGCATATTCCGTTTTATCTGATGAAACCAAACGTAGACAGTATGATCAGTTTGGTCATGCGGCCTTTAGTGGTGGCGCCGGAAGTGCTGGTGGAGCTGGATATGGTGGTTTTTCTGGATTTGATTTTGGTGATATTAATTTAGATGATATTTTTGATGGTATGTTTGGTGGCGGCTTTTCATCAGGGTTTGGTAGTTTTGGTGGAAGAAGTAATAGATCTAGTCGACGTCAAAAAGGACGTGATAGAGTTGTTCAAATTGATTTGGATTTTGAAGAAGCGGCTTTTGGATGTAAGAAAACAATTAATTTAACTTTGAATGAGAAATGTTCAGACTGTAATGGTGAAGGTGGACATGGTTCTAAAACATGTGATAAGTGTCATGGTTCGGGTACGATTACTGGTCAACAACAAACTTTATTTGGTTCATTTATGACAAGGACTACTTGTGATAAATGTGGTGGTAGAGGAACTATATTTGAAGAGACATGTAAGACTTGCCGTGGAACTGGTAAGGTTAAAAGAAATAAAGATATCGAGGTTACGATTCCAGCTGGTGTAGATACTGGTACCCAACTTAGAATTTCTGGTAAAGGTGAAGCTGGGGTTAATGGTGGACCTAATGGGGATATTTATTTAGAGTTTTATGTTAAAAGTCATCCAATATTTGAACGTGATGACAATGATATATATTTGAGCATGCCAATTACAATTACTGATGCGGTACTTGGAGGAAAGATAGAAGTTCCAACTTTATATGGTACAGTTAAAGTGAGTGTACCAGCGGGCTCTTTAAGTGGAGATAAGCTTAGAATTAAGGGTAAAGGTGTATCTGATGTGAATAATGGTCGTAAAGGTGATATGTATATTATTTTAAATGTTATTACACCTAAAAAATTATCAAGAGATCAGAAAAAGTTATTTGAATCTTTGGCTAAAACTGATTTAGATGATTCTAAAGAGTTTGATAAGATTAAAAAATATTTGTAGTTTATTTTGAATTGCTGACTATTTAGTCGGCTTTTTTATTGTATGTTATTTTGAAAGAATGACAAAAAAGTTTTTATATGATATAATATGGAAAATTAAAAATGAGAAAATAGGTATGATTTATATTTTAAAATGTGCTAAATACTAGATTATAATTTTGTTACATAATTTTTTGGTGGATTGGGAAGAATAACAAAAAAATTATAATATATAATGGTGATTGTAAATAAGAAAATATGTCCACACACAATATTATTTAGAAGTATTATGGATAACAAAATATAGAAGAAAGATATTAAAGTGAAAAATAATAAATAGATTAAAAGCGTTATTAATATAAGGATACACGGTAAAAGAAATACTAATAGAAAGCGATTAATTTCTATATAAATTAATTGATATTTTTATATGATTAATTATACAAGGAGGATATATGAAAAAAGAAGAAATAGAATCATTTCAAAAAATTGATTATGAAGCACTTTTAGATATTGTCATTAATAATTTAGATTACGATGATTTACAAACTGTACAAGGAGAAGGAGAATTAACAACTATTCCTGGTGCAAAAGATATGGAAGAAAGACTTTTAGCAAAAATTGAAAGATTAAAACAACAAGGAGTTGATATTACTACATATGATCAATATGGAGCATTCAATCATATTTCAATTAATAGGGATTTTCATGTTCCAAATCAGCCAAATCAATTAAGGTTATATTTATCTCCAAAACAGGAACATTTGGTAAATATAGCAGTGGAATTAATAAGGAGAAGCGTAGAGGAAGGGCGATCAACTTATTTTAAATACAGTAGGAAGCCAACTATAGATAAAATTGTTTTCTATATAACAAGTGAAGAAGATTTAAAAGATAAATTGGAATTGATAGAAGAATGTAGACGCTCTTATCCACAAATATTTGAAGGAATGAAAAGATGTCCTTATTGGATAAATGAAACACCTATAGAAGGGGTATATGTTGCTCCAGAAAATATAATAGTAAGATTTACAGGTGATCCTTTTTTTTCTTACGGATTATTAATGGAAACGGCATTAGAAGAAATAAAAACATTATTATATTATGAATTAAGAGAACAACGAAATCCTAATACAAAGCCATTATTAGGGTATAATAGAAATTACTTAATGCAACTATTTATTCCATTATGCCGAAGAACATTTGGAAAATACGGTTGCTTAATATATTATCAAGATGGTGACATTCATTTGCATAAAAACAAACACTTTCCAGGTGTAGGAGAGGAACTAACAGAAGAATTTAAAATTACAAGTGATAGATCAACTTTAGAAGTAAGCAGAAAAGAACCAAACGGTTTAATAAGAACAGCGTTTCTTCCAATGTATGGTAATGAATATGTAACACCAGATACCGCCAAATTCATACTTGAAACTCCAGAAGAGTATTATAATAGAGGTCTTTATCCTGAGTATTCTAGTCGCTTTGGTCAAAAATGATAATGAGATACAAGAAGGTATAAAAAATATGTAGAGGGAATATATTATCTATAATAGTCTTATAGGTTATCAGCTATTATAGATAGTGATAAGATATTGTTTTTAAATAAGTTTAATAAAGTAAATTAGGTGTTTAAATTACAGGTTTACAGCAGCTTGTAATTTTTTTCTGTGAAACATATGTTTTTTGTTGACTAGGATTTTTAGACATATTATAATTTTGTTTGGAAAGTAGGATGATGTTATGGACGCATGGAAAAATTTTAAAGAAGGAAAATGGATGAATGAAATTAATGTTAGTGATTTCATTAAATCTAATTATACAAAATATGATGGTGATGAGACATTTTTAAAAGGAACTACTAAAAAAACAGATAGTGTTTGGGGAAAATGTTCAGAACTATTGAAAGAGGAATTAAAAAAGCATGTTTTAGATATTGATGTAGATCACATGAGTGGTATTAATGCTTTTGAACCCGGATATATAAATGAAGATGATGATGTAATTGTTGGTCTGCAAACTGACGCCCCACTAAAGAGAATGGTTAATCCTTATGGTGGTATTAGAATGGTTTATCAAGAATTGGATGCATATGGTTATAAGTTAAATCCTGAGGTTGATAAATATTTTAATGAATATAGAAAGACTCATAATCAAGGTGTATTTGATGCTTATACAGGAGAAATTAGAAAAGCTAGACATAATGGTTTGCTTACTGGTCTTCCTGATGCTTATGGTAGAGGAAGAATAATTGGTGATTATAGAAGAGTAGCTTTATATGGTATTGATTATTTGATGGAACAAAAGAAAAATGAATGGGATAATAAATTACTTGGTCCAATGACTGATGATTTAATTAGACTTAGAGAAGAAGTTTCAATGCAGTATAGAGCTTTGGATGAGATTAAGAAAATGGCTTTAAGATATGGATTTGATATATCTAAGCCAGCAACTAATTCTAAAGAGGCTGTTCAATGGACTTATTTTGGTTATTTAGCTTCGGTTAAAGAAAATAATGGTGCGGCTATGAGTTTAGGTCGTGTTGATGCATTCTTCGATATCTATTTTGAAAGAGATCTAAAAGCTGGGTTAATTACAGAAGAAGAAATTCAAGAGTTAATCGATCAGTTTGTCATTAAATTAAGGTTAGTGAGACATTTAAGAACTCCTGATTATGATGAATTATTTTCTGGAGATCCAACTTGGGTAACTTGCTCTATCGGAGGTATTACCAACGAAGGCGAAAGTATGGTTACCAAAACAAGCTTTAGAATTTTAAATACATTAACTAATTTAGATACTTCACCAGAGCCTAATATGACAGTACTTTGGTCAACTAAATTACCTGAGACATTTAAGAGGTACTGCGCTAAAATGAGTATTAAAACAGATGCTATTCAATATGAAAGTGACGATGTAATGAGACCTATTTATGGTGATGATTATGCGATTGCGTGCTGCGTATCAGCTATGCGCGAGGGTAAAGATATGCAATTCTTTGGAGCTAGATGTAATTTAGCTAAGTCACTTTTATATGCGATTAATGGTGGTGTTGACGAGAGAACTGGAGAACTCGCTGTCGAAGGCTTTGAAAAAATGACAGATGAAGTACTTGATTATGATAAGGTAAAAGAAGCTTACTTTAAGATGATTGAGAAGGTGGCTGATATTTATTCTAATGCGATGAATATTATTCATTACATGCATGATAAATATGCTTATGAAGCTGGCCAAATGGCTTTACACGATACTGATGTTAATAGATTAATGGCTTATGGAGTAGCTGGACTTTCTGTCGCAACTGATTCACTTTCAGCTATTAAGTATGCGAAAGTAAAGCCAATTAGAAATGAAAATGGTATTGCAGTGGATTTTGAAATTGAAGGAGACTATCCTAAATACGGTAATGATGATGATAGAGTAGATAATATTGCGAAAGAAATATTAGATAAGATGTTTAAGGAACTTTCTAAACATAAATGTTATAGAAATGCGCATCCTACTTTATCAGTACTTACTATTACTTCTAATGTAGTTTATGGTGAGAAGACAGGAGCTACACCTGATGGCAGAAAAGCAGGTGAACCTTTTGCACCAGGAGCTAACCCAATGCATGGAAGAGATAGTAGTGGAGCTATCGCATCACTTAATTCAGTGGCTAAACTTGATTATGCGAATTGCTGCCGTGATGGTATTTCTAATACATTTAGTATTGTTCCATCTTCTTTAGGACACTCTGAAGAAGAGAGAGTGGAGAATTTAGTTTCTTTACTTGACGGTTATTTTGTTCAAGGAGCTCATCATTTAAATGTTAATGTTTTGAATAGAGAGATGTTAATTGAAGCGATGAACGATCCTGATAAATATCCACTTCTTACAATTAGAGTATCTGGTTATGCTGTTAGATTTAATAGACTTACGAGAAAACAACAAGAAGAAGTTATTGCGAGAACATTCCATGAAAAAATGTAGTGGTTCAGTTGATTCAATTGAGACAATGGGCTTAGTTGATGGCCCTGGAATTAGAACGGTTGTGTTTTTGACAGGATGTAAGCTTAGATGTTTATATTGTCATAATCCAGAAATGTGGACTAAGGGTAAGGATAATTATACACCAGAGGAGTTAGTAAAAAAAATTATTAGAAATAAACCTTATTTTGGTAAAAAAGGTGGAGTAACTTTCTCTGGTGGTGAACCACTTTTACAAATAGATTTTTTACTTGCGTGTTGTAAACTACTTAAAGAAGAAGGAATTAATATTGCTTTGGATACAGCCGGTGTTGGTCTAGGCGATTATAAAGAAATTTTGGACTTAGTAGATTTAGTTATATTTGATGTTAAGTATACTGATGGTGACGGTTATGAAAAGTTAACTGGTTATAATATGCTTGAGAGTGAAAGATTTATTCGTGATTTGAATAAAAGTGGTAAGGATGTATGGATTCGTCAGGTTGTTGTGCCTGGAATGATGGACACTGAAGAATATATTAATAATTTAGCTAAATATATTTTAAAGATTAAAAATGTTCAAAAAATAGAGTTTTTACCATTTCACCATTTAGGTTTTTCTAAATATGATGAACTTAATTATTTGAATCCTTTAGAGGATACTAAAGAGATGGATAAAGATAAATGTGATGAGTTATATAATAAGTTTATGAAAAAATATAATAAATTAAAGGAGAATTTATGATATTTATATGGTATCCGAAGTGTTCAACATGTCAAAAAGCTAAAAAATGGCTTGATGATAATAATATTGAATATACTTTAAGAGATATTGTTTTAGAGACACCAACTGAAGAAGAACTAAGTATTTGGATAAAAGAGAGTGGACTTGATATTAAAAAGTTCTTTAATACTTCTGGTATGAAGTATAGAGAACTTGGTTTAAAAGATAAACTTGATAATATGAGTTTTGAGGAAAAAGTTAAATTACTTTCTAGTGATGGTATGCTTATAAAAAGACCACTTATTGTTGGTGATAAAATTATTCCAGGATTTAAGAATTACGATAGTTTAAAATAGGCTTATTTTGAGCCTATTTTTTCCATATTAATGTTTATATTTCTTACTTGTCCCACATGAACATGGATTATTACTTCCTATTTGCTATATGAAATTTTTCTTTGAGAGGTTTTATTATAAATTTTTTTTACACTTTTTGGCACTTCATCTAATTAAAACTGTGGAAAAAATAGAAATCCTGTTTTTAAAAATGGTATAATTAAATTGTAGAATGGAAGGTGATGTGATGGCAAACAGAATTATTTTGAATGAAACTTCTTATTTTGGATGGGGAGCTAGAGAAGAATTAGTTCCAGAAATTAAGAAGAGACATTTCAAAAAGGTATTATTAGTTACTGATAAAACACTTTTGGAATGTGGAGTAACTGATATGGTAATTAAAGAATTAGAAGGTAACGTAGATTATGCTGTATATGATGATGTTAAACCTAATCCAACTATTTCTAATTGTCAGGAAGGTATCGACTTTTGTGAGAAAGAAAAAGCTGATGTAATTGTGGCAGTTGGTGGTGGTTCAGTTATTGATACGGCTAAATGTATTGGTATTGTAATGCGTAATCCTGAATTTTATGATATTAATTCATTAGAAGGTACAGCAGATACGAAAAATCCAAGTTTACCTATTATTGCGTTGCCAACAACAGCTGGTACAGCAGCAGAGGTAACAATTAACTATGTTATTACTGATGAGGAGAATGTAGTTAAAAGAGTATGTGTGGATCCACATGATATTCCAGTTTTATCAATTGTCGATATGGAATTAATGGCAGGTATGCCTAAGATGACAGCGGCAGCAACTGGACTTGATGCTTTAACGCATGCAATGGAAGGTTATATTACTAAAGCTCACTGGGAGATGACAGATATGTTCCACTTAAAGAGTATGGAAATGACATATCATAATCTAGAAAAAGCTGTTAGTAAAGATAAAGATGCAATGATTAATATGGGCATAAGTCAATATATTGCTGGTATGGGCTTTTCTAATGTTGGACTTGGAATTGTTCATTCAATGGCGCATCAATTAGGAGCTACTTACGATGTCGCACATGGTATTGCATGTTCATTATTTTTACCTTATGTTTTAAAATGGAATGGTGAAGCCTCTAAAGATAGATATAGAGATATGGCTAAAGCATTTGATTTAGATACTAATGGTAAAAGTGATGAAGAATGTGTTGACTTAGTAGTAAATGTTGTTAGAGAGTTAGAGACTAAACTTGGAGTTCCACAACACTTAAGTGAACTTGGTGTTAAAAAAGAGGATTTTGAAGTTATGGCTGAAAAAGCATTTAAAGATCCTTGTACTGGAGGTAATCCAAGAGAAGTTACTAAAGAGGATATAATAGGCTTATTTAATGAAGCTTATTAAGAATAAAGGGAGGTTATTTAATGTTAAAAACAAAAGTAGGTTACAGTGAAAATGTCGATGCTTTTGCATCTGGAGCTGAAACTGCTAAAATGGCAAATGTGATTGAAAATCCACAAGTTGGGTTATTATTCACAAGTTGCGTACAAGATCAAAATAAAATTATGGAAGGAGCAAAAAGCGTTTTAGGTGATGTACCAGTTGTTGGATGTACTTCTTCAGCTGCTATATGTACACAAGATGGATATCTAAATAAAGAAACTGGTTATTCTGGTATGATGCTTTTTGGTGGAGATTTAGAGGTTGTTACTGCTGGTAGTAAGCAAACTGATGAGACTCCAAGAGAAGTAGGTAGAAGAGTAGCTAAAGAAGCTATTAGTAAAGTTAAAGGAGAAGATGTTGAGCCGGATTTCTTCTTTATGTCAGCTTCACCTGCTAATGAAGAAGAATACTTAGAGGGTATTCAAGATATTATTGGTAATGTTCCAGTATTTGGTGGATCAGCTGCTGATAATACAGTTGAGGGAAAATGGAGCATTTTAAATGATGGAGAAGCATTTGCTGATGGTGTAACAATTGCTATTTTCTATACTAAAGGTGAAATGAAGAATCTTTATACAGGTGCTTATCATGAAACTAATAATGTTGGTGTGATTACTAAAGTTAGAGATGAAAGAACACTTGTTGAAATTGACCATGAGCCAGCTTTAAAGAAATATGCTGAATGGACTGGTAAATCTATAGAGTCTTTAATGGGTAATAATTTACTTACTGAGACTATTTGTGCTCCACTTGGAGTAAAAGACCCTATTGGTAAAGTTACAGCTGTTCGTCACCCAATGTTTGGTAATGATGATTTATCTATGAATATTGGGGCTAATTTGGCTGAGAATACGGCTGTTATTCAACTTTCTAATACACCAGAAGGTATTTTAAAAGCTAATGAGGAAACTATTAATAATTTAAATAAATTAATGGTAAGTGAGGTAAATTCTTATTTCTTAGTTCACTGTGGTGGAAGAAGACTTGGTCTTGCTTTATCACAAATTGAGGACAGAATTTATCCAGAAGTTAAGAAGGTTATTCCTGATAAAGAATTCTTAATGGTATTTACATTTGGTGAGTATGGAACTGGAGATCATTCATCTAATACTGTTGGAGGATTATCACTTTCTTATACAGCGTTTGGAGGTAATGAATAATTGGCTAAGAATTTAATAGGTAGTGAATGGGTAGATGCTTTTGATGGTAAAGTTATTGAAGTATATAATCCAGCTACAAATGAGTTAATTGATACAGTTCCTGATACAACTAAAGAGGACTGTGATAGAGCAGTAGAGGCTGCTAAAAAAGGTCAAAAAGAATGGGAGAAAAAACCTATTCATGAAAGAGCTGCTATTTTAATGAAATTCGTTAAATTAGTAGAAGAGCATAAAGATGAACTTGCTAAGTTATTAAGTGATGAAACTGGTAAACCTATCAGTGAAGCTATTGGTGAGATTGCGAATGTTTCAATTGGAATTCCAGCTTTTTGTGAAAAGGCAAAACACGAATATGGAAAGGTTATACCAGCTGGAGTAGAACCAGGACAAGAACATCATATTCAATATACTGAACAATATCCATTAGGCGTTGTTGTGGCAGTTATTCCATTTAATTTTCCAAGTGATTTATTCTGTCAAAAAGTACCACCAGCACTTCTTATGGGGAACAGTGTTATCTTAAAACCTTCAGCTCATAATCCACTTACTTTAACAAAGTATGTAGAGTTATTAATAGAAGCTGGAGTGCCAGGAGGAGTTATCAATTTACTAAATGGCGCTGGAGGAGAAGCTGTACAAGCTTTAGCTGAAAATCCAGGTGTAGCTTTAGTTACTTTAACTGGTTCAACGATTGCAGGTGCTGAAACAATGGCTAAATGTGCTAAAAATATTACTCATGTAACTTTAGAGTTAGGTGGTAATGATGCATTTATCTTATGTAAAGATGGTGATGTTGATTTAGCTGTTAAAGAGATCGTTTGGGGAAGACTTTACAATACTGGACAAGTTTGCTGCGCTTCTAAAAGATTTATTATTCATAAGGATGTAAAAGAAGAATTCTTAAATAAATTAGTAGAAACATTTAAGGGTATTCCAGTGAAGATGCCTAGTGATCCAGATGCTAAAATTGGATGTTTAATTAGTGAGCAAGCAGCAATTAATGTTGAAAAACAAGTTAATGATATGGTGGCTGCTGGAGCTAAATTAGTATTTGGTGGAAGACGTAAAGGTGCTTTTTATGAACCAACTATATTAGACTCTGTTACTAAAGATATGGATGTAGCTAAAGATATGGAGATTTTTGGACCAGTTGTACCAATTATTGAATTTGAAGATTTAGATGAAGCTATTGAAATTGCTAATCAATCTAGTTATGGCTTATGTGGATGTGTATTTTCAAAGGATATGAAAACATGTCAGTATGTAGCTGATAAGTTAGAGTGCGGTGGAGCAGTTATCAATGGAGCATCATTCTTTAGACCATTCGAAATGCCGTTTGGTGGATGGAAACATTCAGGAATTGGTAATGAAGGTGTTATGACTACTTTCGAAGAGATGAGTAGAACTAAAACTTTTGTACTTAAAAATATTAAATAAGAGGTTAATTTAGATTAACTTCTTTTTTGTAAGGTTATTTTATATAGTAAAATTATTTTTTATTAAAATTATGTTTTCTAAATCGATTAATTTATTTTTGACAAAACATATAATTATAATGATGAACTTTAGTTAGTTTGCTTGCTAATAAATGGTAAATATATTATAATTGTTTTGGAGAGTGATATTGATGAACAATGTTTTAAACGAAACAGAAAGTAAGATGAAAAAAGCAATTGAAACAATGGAAAAACGTTTCACAAATGTTAGGGCAGGAAGAGCTAATCCAGCTATATTAGATGGTGTTATGGTTAATTATTATGGAACTGCTACACCTTTAAAATCTTTGGCTACTATTTCAATTCCTGAAGCTAGACAGCTTATGATTAAACCATTTGATAGGTCTTGTTTAAATGATATTGAAAAAGGTATTTATGAGGCTAATATTGGGCTTACTCCTAATAATAATGGAGAGTGCATAATTTTAAATATTCCAGCTTTAACCGAAGAGACAAGAAGAGAATATGTTAAACAAGTTAAACAAATTGCGGAAGAAGGAAAAATCAATTTAAGAGGTATTAGACAAGATAGTAACAATGATATTAAGAAAAATGAAGATTTAACTGAAGATGAAAAAGATAATTTAATGGATGATGTTCAAGACTTAATTAATAAATATAATAAAGTAATTGATGAAAAAGAGAAGGAAAAAGAGCAAGAATTATTAACTGTTTAGGTGAAAAAATATGTTTGGAAGAAAAATTAGTAAAGATTTAGATGTTAGAAAAGTAAATGAAGTAACTGATTTAGCTTCTAAGGTTTTAAGAGTTTTATATCTTTTACTTATTGCAGCAATTGTTTATGTAGTAATTAGATTATTTAAAGAAACTAAAATATTAGATTTTATATTTAAAATATTAGAAATTTGTTTGCCACTTTTTATTGGTTTATTAATAGCATGGTTATTTGATCCGTTTATTAAATGGTTAGAAACAAAAAAAATTAAACGAACATTTGGGGCGGTTATTACTTATTTAATTATATTTATAATAATCTTCCTAGTGCTTGTAACTTTAATACCATTACTTATCGATCAAATTCGTGAGTTTGCTCATATTATTCCTGATGTTATCGATACTGTTAGGATTTGGGGAAGCGATTTATTTGATAAGATGGATAGTTCGAGTTTGATCAATTTTAGTCAAATGAAAGATGATGTGTTTGCCTCACTTGAAGATTTTGCGACAAATATCACGACAACTTTACCGCAAAATATTCTCGGATTTATTTCTAGTTTATTTTCAGGACTTGGAGTATTTGTTTTAGGATTAATTATTGGCTTTTTCTTAATTGTTAATTTTGATAGTAGTTCTAAATTATTTAATTTTATTCCGAAGAAATTTAGAGATACAACAGTTTCTTTATTAGATGAAGTTAATGTGTCACTTAGAAGTTATGTTAAAGGGGCAATATTAGATTGTACACTTATATTTGTAATTTCTTCTCTTGCTTTTTGGATTATTGGTTTGCAAGCACCTATGTTATTTGGATTATTTTGCGGATTAACTAATATTATTCCTTATGCTGGACCATATATCGGTGGTGCACCAGCAGTAATTGTTGGTTTTACCCAAAGCCCAACAATTGGTATTTTAGTTTTAGTAGCAATAGCGGTTATTCAATTTTTGGAAGGTAATTTTTTACAACCACTTATTATGTCAAAGACAACTAAGTTACATCCAGTAACTATTATTCTTGGATTATTAGTGTTTGGATATTTCTTTGGAATTGTCGGTATGCTTATTTCAACACCGGTTATTGCCGCATTAAAAACGGTATTTAAATTTTATAATGTGAAATATGGAATTATTGAGAAAGATAAAGTAATAGACAAAGAATAATAAAAAACCACAGTTTAGTGGTTTTTCTATAAGGAGAGGTTTTATGAGGATATATGTTATTTCTGGTAAAGCAAGACACGGTAAAGATACGGTAGCTTTAGATATAAAAGAGATATACGGGGAAAATGGTTTAAAGGTTATTAAATTGGCTTATGGTAGTTATATTAAAGAGTATGCAAAAAGAATAAGTAATTGGAATGGTGACGAGGAAACTAAACCTAGAGAGTTATTACAAGAGCTTGGAACGGATATTATTCGCAAAAAAATAGATAATGATTTTTTTGTTAGAAGAATTTGTGAAGATATTGAGGTTTATAGTTATTATTTTGATATTATAATCATTTCAGATGCACGTTTTCCAAACGAGATGGAATGGCCAAAGAAAAAATTTGATAATGTGGTTAATATTAGAGTTATTAGAGATGATTATGACAGCGTTTTATCTGAAAAGGAACAAAAACATTTGACTGAGACGGCCTTAGATGAGTATAATAGTTACGATTATGTGATTCATAATGATGGGACTTTAGAAGATTTAAAGAAGAAAGTTTCTGATGTAGTGAGGAAGGTAGAACATGAATATTAGAGATGAATTTATAAAGTATTTTGAAAAAAATGGACATAAACAAATTCCAAGTGCACCTATAGTACCAGAAAACGATCCAACAGTTTTATTTAATACGGCAGGTATGCAACCACTCGTACCTTATTTGATGGGAGAAAAACATCCTTATGGCAAAAGACTTTGTGATTATCAAAAATGTGTTAGACTGACTGATTTGGATGAAATTGGTGATAAAACACATCATACTTTTTTTGAAATGTTAGGTAATTGGAGTTTAGGTGATTATTTTAAAAAAGAAGCTATTGGATATAGTTTTGAATTTTTGACTAAGGTTTTAAATATTCCAGTAGAAAGACTTGCGGTTACAGTATTTGAAGGTAATGATAAGATTCCACGCGATGAAGTGGCTGCTAATCGTTGGAGAGAACTTGGTATTAGTGATGATAGGATTGCTTATTTAGGTATTGGTGATAATTTCTGGATTGCTGGAGATGCTGGTCCTTGTGGTGGAGATACAGAAATATTTTATTTTAGAAGTGACGATGAGATTCCAGAAAAATTTGAACCTGAAGATGATAGATGGGTTGAAATTTGGAATAATGTATTTATGGAATTTTATAAAGATGAGAATGGAAATATATCTGAGCTAAAACAGAAAAACGTCGATACTGGTATGGGATTAGAACGTATTGTAGCTGTTTTAGAAGGTGTGGATGATAACTATAAGAGTTCTATTTGGTTAGATGTAATTAGTCTTTTAGAAAAGATTACTGGTTTTTCTTATGATGGTAATGAGAAAGCAATGAGAATTGTAGCTGATCATATTAGAACAGCCGTGTTTATTGCGGCAGATCCGGCTGGTATTAAACCAAGTAATACTGATCAAGGTTATATTTTAAGAAGATTAATTAGAAGAGCTATTCGTCAAGCTAGAAAATTAGGTATAGATATTAATAGTGATTGGGATGAACAGCTTGCTTTACTTATTATTAGTAAATATGAAAAATATTATAGCGAACTTAAAGATAATAAACAAGTAGTATTAGATGTTCTAGCTAACGAGAAAAAGAAGTTTAGTAGAACTTTGGAAAAAGGTTTAAGAGAGTTTGAAAAGTTAGTTAAAGGTGATACTAAAGTAATTAATAAGGATACCTCTTTTAAATTATACGATACTTATGGTTTTCCGATTGAACTTACTTTAGAGGAAGCAAAAGATAGAGGTATGGATGTCGATGTGGATGGCTTTTATGAAAAATTTAGAGAACATCAAGAAAAATCAAGAACGGCTTCTAAAGGTAAATTTAAAGGAGGTCTATCTGGAAATAGTGAGATAGAAACTAAATATCATACAGCTACTCATTTACTTAATGCAGCTTTAAAGAAGGTTATTGGACCAGGGGTTCATCAACTCGGTAGTAATATTACTCCTGAGAGATTAAGATTTGATTTTCCTTGTGATCATAAAATGACTGATGAAGAGAAGAGACAAACGGAAGATTTAGTTAATAAATGGATTGAAGAAGATATTCCGGTTGAGAAACTAGAAATGACTAAGAATGAAGCTATTAAATCTGGAGCTGAATGTACTTTTATAGATAGATATCCCGATTTGGTTACGGTTTATAAAATTGGTGATGTTTCAATGGAATTATGTGGTGGTCCACATATTAGTCATACGGGAGAACTAGGACATTTTAAAATAAAAAAAGAAGAAGCTAGTAGTGCGGGTGTTAGAAGAATAAAAGCTATTTTGGAATAGCTTTTATTTGTGTTGATTTGACAAATTTGTTATTGGTGTTATAATACGTACAAATTTAAGGAGAGTGAAATTATGCTTAGCGAAAACTCGAGAAATGAATGGACAAGAAGAATCGAGGCTGGTGTATCTTTATATTGTGCACCTAGATGTATAACAGAAGATAAAGCGTTAGTTTTACTTGCAGTAGCTAAAGATGGTAGTAATTTAGAGTTTGCTAGTGAAGAGTTAAAACAAGATGTGGATATTGTATCTATTGCAATAAAACAAAATTTAGAATATTTAAAATATGCTGATAAAGGATTACAATCTTTGATTATTTTAAAAGGTTTAGAAGCAGTTAAAAAAGAAAATAGTCTTCCTGATTTAACTCCTTTATTGGAGGCTATTATCTATGGAGATATGGATGATGCGGTGGAATTGGAAAATGAAAAAGAACGACAAAAAACCAAATAATATAAAGACTATTTATATGGCAATTTATGGTCATTGACAAATAGTCTTTTTTTTGAGAAAATGATAATGTTTAAGGAGGGGATGACCATGCTTCAAGAAAGATTATTACTTACACCAAAAGATATTTTGGAAAAAGAGTTTAAAATCGATACGAGAGGTTATAGACCCCAAGAGGTAGATAAATTCTTAGATGAAGTAATAAGTGATTATGATGAAATGATTTCAATGATTAAGGATTTAGAAAGAGAAAAGAAAGATTTAATTGACGAAAATATTAGATTAAAACAGGAAGTACGTAATGCGAGAACTAAGTTAGATGTTTTAAGAAACGCAGCTCCAACTGAGGTGTCTAATGCGGATTTATTAAGACGTCTTTCTAATCTTGAAAAGATAATTTATGGAGAAACCAATAAATAATATTTTGGCAAACGCTGCATTCTTAGTAATGTAGAGGAAAGTCCATGCTTACACAGTCTGTGATGACTGTAGTGTTTGTGCATAGGGAAAAGATAACCTATGGTAGTTTTTTGACTAACGGCGAGGCTTAACCTAAGTCTTTTGGATATGGGGCTGCTTCATAAAGTGCCGCAGTGACGATGCTTTTAGAAATAAAAGAGTGAAACGTGGTAAACCCCGCAAGTAAGAAACCCAAATTTTGGTAGGGGAACCTAATAAGAGAGAATATACGAATTTCTTATGGGATTGCTTTTAGCAATAGATAAATGTTTGCCGCCTAGAGATAGGAACAGAACATGGCTTATAAAATATTATTTTTGGTATATTAAGGAAGGATTATAATGAAAGAGATTGGCGCAAAGTTAAAAGAAGCCCGAGAAAGCATTGGTGTTTCAATTGAAGAAGTGGCTGAAGATTTAAAATTAAGGCCATCTCAAATAGAAAACATCGAAGCTGGAAATACGGAAGCTTTTAAAGATATGTTTTATTTAAAATATTTTATTAGAGATTATGCAAAATATTTAGGGTTAGATAAAGAAGACTTAATCGATGAATTTAATGAGTATTTATTTGATTATACTTCAAGGCTTTCTTTAGAAGATATTAAAGCAGCTAAGAAAAGTAAAAAAGAAACAAAAAAAATCAAATCACCTTATACTATGGAAAGAAAAAATAAAACTTCACTTATTATGTTTGGAATTTATGTGATTATAGCACTTTTAATTGCTCTAATAATTTATTTAATAATTAGTTTAAATACGTCAGAAAATGATGATTTTGTCGAAGGCACTATTATTACAGAAAGTAGGTAGTAGATTATGAATTTACCAAATAAATTAACAATGACGAGAATTGTAATGACTTTTTTAATTATTTTAATTTTATTATTTCCATTTTCAGCAATGGGAATTAATGTAACGCAACTTTTTATTAATGAATCTATAAGAGTAGATATTCGTTATCCAATAGCTGGAATATTATTTATTTTAGCTTCATTTACTGATTTTGTCGATGGTTATATTGCGCGTTCTCGTAATTTGATTACCGACTTTGGTAAGATGATGGATGCAATTGCGGATAAGATCTTAGTTAATTCAATTTTAATTATATTATGCGCACAAGGATTTATTCATCCAGTGATTCCAGTAGTTATTATTGTTAGAGATACAATTGTTGATTCAATTAAAATGGTGGCTGGTTCTAAGGGAAATGTAGTAGCCGCTATTAAGACCGGTAAATTTAAGACAGCTTCATTAATGATTGGTATTGTACTTACTTTGTTCTATAATTTACCATTTGAATTATGGAATATTCATATTTCGGACTTCTTACTTATTGTAGCATGTGTACTTTCAATTATTTCTGGAATTCAATATTTTGCAATGAATAAAAAGTATATATTTGATGAAGGAATGTAAAAGTTCCTTTTTAAATATTATTTTTTTGAACAAATGTTCGCAAAAGTGTTGACAATTTATTTTAGATATTATAAAATGTGATTGTAGGAGCGAAGGAGGAAAATAAATGGCAAAATCAACTAGTGAAGCTGATCAAAATTTAAAACAGGTTTTAGCTGATATTGAAAAACAATTTGGCAAAGGATCATTAATGCGTTTAGGCGATAATGATCATAGGGAAATAGATGTGATTTCTAGTGGTAGTGTTGCTTTAGATGTAGCTTTAGGTATTGGAGGATATCCTAAAGGAAGAATTATAGAAATATTTGGACCTGAGTCTAGTGGTAAAACAACGTTTGCTCTTCATGCGATTGCGGAAGCGCAAAAAGCTGGTGGCAAAGCCGCATTTATTGATGCAGAAAATTCTTTGGATCCACAATATGCAGCAAGATTAGGTGTAGATATAAATGAACTATTACTTTCACAACCAGATAATGGTGAACAAGCTTTAGAGATTACCGAGGCTTTGGTACGTAGTGGAGCAATTAGTGTTATTGTAATCGATTCAGTAGCGGCATTAGTTCCTAAAGCGGAAATAGAGGGAGAAATGGGTGATTCGCAAGTTGGACTTCAAGCTAGACTTATGAGTAAAGCCCTTAGAAAACTTGCTAGTGTTATTAATAAAACAAATACTATTGCAATTTTTATTAATCAATTAAGAGAAAAGGTTGGAGTGGTTTATGGTAATCCAGAGGTAACTCCTGGAGGAAGAGCTTTAAAGTTTTATTCTTCTATTAGACTTGATATTAGAAGAAGTGAACAAATAAAACTTGGTGCGGAGATTGTCGGTAATAAAGTAAAAGTTAAGGTAGTTAAAAATAAGATGGCGCCACCTTTTAAAACTTGTGAAGTCGATATTATGTATGGAACTGGTATTTCACATGAGGGAGAACTTATTGATTTAGGATCTCAAGCTGATATTATTCAAAAATCTGGTGCTTGGTATTCATATAACGGTGAAAAAATTGGTCAAGGAAAAGAGAATACTAAGGAATATTTAAAGGCTAATCCTAAAATTGAAGAAGAAATTAATAAAAAGGTTCGTGAACACTATAATATGAAATAAAACTGATAAGTTTTAAAAACCTATCAGTTTTATTTTGACTTTTATATATTTTTTAGATATAATTGTTTTAGAATATGGAGGGATTTTTATGGATGATAAGAAAGATGTAATAAATAATAGTGAAAATCAAGCAAATGATAATATGGATTATAGTTTTGACTTTGCTAATCAAGTAGATGCTAATACAGCTCCAGTAACACCTGAAGTTACGCCTGCTACTCCTGAAAATACTGTAACTTTGGAGACGCCGGCTACAGATAATGTGGCTGCGACACCGGTTGCTGAAAATGCTGTTCCAGAAGCTTCAACTACGGAAATTGTTACTCCAGAGGCAGCTACTAATACACAAGAAACAATATCTAATGTAGAAGTAACATCTGCTCCAGAGGTAACACCAACACCTGAAAATAGTGTTACTCCTGAAACTGCGCCAGAACAGACGACAACAGATGCTGCTAATGCAGACGGTATTCCAGTGATGTCTGGAGTGGCTCCTGTTACTCCTGAAACAGTGGGCACGGCTGAGAATAATTCTGAAGAAGAAAGTTTAGAATTAATTAAAGATAAAAAAGCCACAAAAAGATTTTTGATTATATTGTTTGTTTTACTTTTAGTATTTATTATTGCTTTACCATTTATATTTAATGTTGCGGGATAATAATTATCCCTTTTATTTTTGTTTAATTATTTTAAAAATATTATATATTTTTTGGAAATTATCATTTGTTTTGTTAATTTCTTTTTTTAATTTTTCATAAGCTCGATTAATATTTGTCTCTGGAGCATTAAAACATTCTAAGCATAGATAGTTTAGCTTTTGAATGTTCTTTTGTCTATATATTTCATCTAGTTCTTTATGAATAAATTGCTCATGTTCAGTTTCAAATCTGGTTTTAAAAGGATTTATTTTAGATTTTTTGATAATTTGATAATTTAACTTTGTTTCTCTTTGAAATTTGAGTATTTCTACCACATCATCTTGTTCATCTGGTAGTAACGAACTTTTAAGATGAACTATCCTATCTTTATTTAATTTAATAGCAATAGCTTCATATTCATTGCCAATAATAATTGTATATTTTATTTTAGCAATACTGTTTTGTTTAAATCTTTCAGCTTTGATATTGAAGTATTTTAAGGTGTCTTCATTAAATTTTACTGTATTATTTTTAATATCTAAAAGTTGCTTATTATTGACTTTAATTATTGGAATTTTACGCATGTGGTAGATATTATCACTTTTATTCCAATCGTAGAAATCATAATATTCTTTTTGAAAATTTAATACAACATCATATATGTAGTTCATTTTTTTTGCCTCCTGGAAGAAAAATTGCAAGGAATGTAATAATTAGACCAATTGGCCCAATTAGACATTCAATACTACTACTTATAAACTTTACATATTCACTGAAATTATACCCAATAGTCATTAAATTTAAGTAGCTTATAGTAAAAACAAATCCAACTACACTGAAACCAAAACCAATTAAGAAAAAAACAATTCGTGCTATCATTATAATCATCCTTCTATAATTAAGTTTATTATTTTATAGTTAAATTTTTACTTATAAAGTCTCACTTGAACAAATAAAAAAGAAAATGTTATAATAATTAAGGTGG
Source organism: Candidatus Coprosoma sp. (assembly GCA_963928595.1). Lineage (GTDB taxonomy): Bacteria > Bacillota_I > Bacilli_A > RF39 > UBA660 > Coprosoma. The sequence goes on from CAWVFK010000043.1 coordinate 40,944, forward strand.
TAAGTATGGATTATAAGTTTACGATAGATAAGTTTCAAGGTCCGTTAGATTTATTGCTGCATCTAATTAAAGAGGCTGATATTGATATATTTGATATTAATGTTGCTGAGATAACTGATCAATATTTAAAGTATATAGAAAGTATGGAAACACTTAATTTAAATATTGATAGTGAGTATTTAGTAATGGCGGCTGAACTTATAGAAATGAAGTCAAGAGAACTTTTACCTAATGAAGAAAACGATGATTCTGATGATTATGTAGAGGATCCGAAGGAGCAATTAATTAATAGATTAATACAATATCAAAAGTATAAGCAAGTGGCTTCAGAGTTTAAAAATCTAGAGGAAGATCGTAAACTTATGTATTCAAAAATACCTAGTGAATTAAATGAATTTAAAAATGATGATGTCTTAATTAGCGATGATATATCTTTGAATGATTTAGTACAAGCTTTTATGGCCTTTCAAAAGCGAAAAGAGCTTGATAAACCACTTAATACCGTGGTGACTAGGAAAGAATATTCGGTACGTGTAAGATGCCGTGATATAATGAATAAGTTAAAGAAGAATAAGAAAATTAATTTTACAGATTTATTTGATATTAGAAGTAAAGATTATGTGGTAGTTACTTTTTTGGCAATATTGGATTTGGCTAAAAGTGGTAGATTAAAAATTAAACAGGATAGAAATTTAGATGAAATAACACTGTTTGCTGAAGGGGAAATGTAGAGTGAAGTTGAAAGCAATTTTAGAAGGCCTGCTGTTTGTAGTAGGGGATGAAGGAATTTCAAGGGAAAAATTATTGAATATTTTAGATGTTTCTGAGGAAGAACTTCAAAAACTAATAGATGATTATTTTATGGATTTAAATAAAGAAGATAGGGGGTTAAGTTTAGAAAGATATAATGACAATTATAAATTAGTTACAAAAAGGGAACATGCAGATTATTATAAGAAATTAGTTGATGTAGAAATTTCAGATACACTTAGCCCGGCAGCTTTGGAAACTTTAGCCATTATTGCTTATAATCAGCCAATAACTAGATTAATGGTAGATGAAATTAGAGGAGTATCTTCGGTATATGTAATGCGACGACTTATTTTGAAAAATTTAATTAAAGAAGTGGGAAGATCAGAACTTCCAGGAAGACCAATTTTATATGGAGTGACTGACCAGTTTTTAGATTATTTTGGATTAAAGTCATTAGATGAATTACCAGAGATTGATGAAGAAAAACCAATTGAAACTAAAGAGTTATTTTCTTCGAAATATAAGGAAGAAGAATGAAAGAATTAATATTATTAATTTTTGGCTTAATATTAATTGTTAAGGCAGCTGATGTTTTGGTTAGCGCTGCTTCATCTTTAGCTTTAAGGTTTAATGTTCCCAAGATGTTAGTAGCACTTACTATTATGGCTTTTGGAACATGTGCGCCTGAGGTGGCAATATCTTTTCAAAGTGTTCAAAATGGTAATGGTCAGATAGCTTTTGCTAATGTGGTTGGTAGTTGTATTGTCAATGTATTTTTAATTATTGGGGTTGCGGCATTTATTAAACCGATAAAGGTTAAACATGCAACGATAAAAAAAGAATTACCTATTTTAGTTTTAATTACTACAGTGTTTTCAATTTTGATGCTTGATAGAATGTTTGATCCATTTACAAGTAATATTTTTTCTAGACCGGACGGATTTGTTTTACTTTTATTTTTTAGTGTGTTTGTCAGTTATTTGATAGGTTTGGTAAAAAAAGGCGCCGATAAAGAAAATACTGATGAAATACAGTATGGAGCTTTTATGTCAATTCTTTTAATTATTTTGGCTTTGTTAATTACTATTTTTAGTAGTGATTTGATTGTTAATAATGCTATTGCTTTAGCTAATGAACTAAATATAAGTAAAAAAATAATAACGATGGTAATAATTGTTATAGGTACAAGTTTACCGGAACTAGTAATGACAGTTACGAGTGCAAGAAAAGGCGAATTTGATATGGCAGTTGGCAATATAATTGGGACTAACATATTTAATATATGTGTTGTACTTGGACTTCCTGTAGTTATTTATGGTAATGTTGATTTAGGTGGTTTTAATTTTGCCGATATTTTAGTAGTATTTTTATCTTCGTTTTTTCTTTATGTGTTCGCCAAAAGCGAGAGGATTATCAGTAGAAGAGAAGCCATGTTTATGATTTGTATATTTGTAATATATTATGTTTATTTATTTATAGTATAAATTATTTTGATTTTGTAAATATTTATGCTATAATATTCTTGTTGCTTGTGTGGCGGAATTGGTAGACGCGCACGACTCAAAATCGTGTGGCCTTTGGTCATGTGGGTTCGATTCCCACCACGAGCACCAAATATGAAATAAATTTCCTTATGTTTTAAGGAAATTTTTTAATTTACCTTTGATGTATCACTGCTGAGGTGATTATTAAAATTATTCTGATATTAATCTTTAAATAAATGTTTATGTGATATAATGAAATAATGTTAAAAGAAAGAAGGAATAAAAGTGGAAGTAGCAGTTGTTTATGATTCAATTACAGGAAATACGAAGGCTTTGGTTGATGTTATTTGTGAGGAATGTAAGAATGTGAAAATTTACAAGGAATATAATGAGGATATTTTAAAGGCAGATTTAATTTTTATTGGTTCTTGGACTGATAAAGGAAGTCCTAGTGATAAAATAAAGTTAGTTTATCAAAATATTTACAACAAAAAGATTTTTGTGTTTGGTACATGTGGTTTTGGTGGAGATGAAAAATATTATAAATTACTTTTTGAAAATGTATGCAAGTATATAAATGCAGATAACGATGTTTTAGATTATTATTTTTGCCCTGGTAAATTGTCTAGTAACATTAAAGAAAAATATGAAAAGTTGTTACAGCATAATCCTAGTGATCAAAGGCTAAAGAAAATGATAGAGAATTTTAATAATGTTTTAGATAGACCTAATAAGGAAGATTTAAATCAATTTAGGATAAAAGTAAGGAATGTTATAAATGAAGGTTAGTCATGAATTTGGTCCATATATTAATAAAGATAGTAAAGTGCTTATCTTAGGTTCTATTCCGTCTGTTAAGTCAAGAGAGTTAGGCTTTTACTATATGCATCCACAAAATAGGTTTTGGAAATTAATGAGTGATTTATTAAACGAAAAATTTCCTAGTACATTAGATGAAAAAAAGAATTTTTTGAAGCAAAACAAAATAGCTTTATGGGATGTGCTCGATTCTTGTGAGATGAAAGGTTCTAGTGACAGTTCGATTAAGAATCCTAAAGTCAACGATATTAAAAGGTTGATAGAGGGTACAGATGTGAAATATATTTTTGTAACTGGTAAAAAAGCACTGGAATTATACAATAAATATTGTTATAACGAGGTATTAATTGATGCAATTTATTTACCTTCGACTAGTGGGGCTAATTGTGCTTTTGGTTATGATACTTTAAAGGAAAAATATGAAATTCTCGTAAAATATATGAAAAAGTAATATTTTTCTTTTTTTTTATGAAAAAATAGGTTATAATTATATTATAGGGAAGGGGCGGTTATAAATGATTTTAAGAAAACCTTATGCGTTTTTCATAAAGTATTTTAAGCTTTTTCATGCTATAATTGCAGTTTTGGTGGCCTTTTTGTTATACCGTTCTTTTACAGTTTACAATTTCTTTAAAGCTTATGTAGTTAATTACAGTTCAGCTTTAAATGAATTATCGCCAAGTACTCTTATGAATATGTATAGTCTTATAATGGTTTTAGGAATAATCATTTTGATAATTGTTTTATTGTCGGTAATGATTTATAAAAAGAAACCTAAAGCATTATATATATTTAGTTTAATTGTTTATATTGGTGTTATTGTTTTGTATGGGATTACTTATCCAATATTAAGAGATATTAGTGTTTCTATTTTGGATATTCGAGTTTCTAGTGCTTTACGTGATTTCTTTATGATTGCGGTAGCTTTACAATTTGTTACTTTGGTTTGGTATATTGTTAGGGCGACAGGGTTTGATATTAAACAATTTGATTTTGGAACTGATTTACAAAAGTTAGATATTAATGAGAAAGATAGTGAAGAGATCGAAGTTGCTTTGGAATTTGATCAGAATAAAGTACATAGACAAATTAGATATAAGATTAGACAGCTTAAGTATGTGTATGGTGAAAATAAATTTATAATTAATACTGTTGGGATTATATTGGCGGTTATATTAGTATTTACAATTTATTTAAATATAGGAGTTTATACTGCTTCATACGATCAGGGATCTTCTTTTTCAGCTAGTGGAGTGGTGATGAATGTCAGAGATACTTATTTGACACAAACAGATCCTTTTGGCAAATCTTTGACTAATGATATGATTGTTGTTGTAAAGTTGGATATAAAAAGCAATGGCGGTGTAAATACAACGTTAAATACTGGTCTTACAACTCTTAGAGTTGACAATCAATCTTATAGTCAAGATGTAAATTATGCGAAAGAGTTATATGATTTGGGAACCGCATATACTAGTCAACAATTGGGTGATGAATTTAAAAGTTATATTTTGACCTTCATTGTTCCTAAAGATGATGCGAAAAAGAAAATGGTCTTAAAGTTTAACGATAATGTTAGTTATGTCAAGGGTGAGATTGGAGCTAAAAGTATTATGGTTACTTTGAAACCAACCGATTTAACTCAAAAACAAGATGAACATTCAGTTAAGCTTGGAGAAGAAGAAAATTTTGAAGATAGCGTTTTAGGAAGTTCGGTTTTCAAAATAAATAGTTATGAAATAAACGACAAGTTTAAATTAAACTATAAATATTGCTACGGAACTGATAAATGCATTGACTCAAGTGAGTATTTAACATCAACAGCAACTGGTAATTATTTTAAGACTTTAATGAAAGTTGATGCTGATTTTAGTGTTGATAGTAATGTTAATAGTACTCAAATCACTTCATTTAATGATTTTTTAAACACATTTGCGACAATCAATTATAAAATTGGTAGTGGATGGATATCTAAGAGAATTAGTACTCAAAGTATAAAACCAAAGGTTAGTAATGATTTTTCATATTATTATATTGAGGTTCCGAGTGATGTGAAGAATGCTAGTGAAATATATTTAACATTTAATATTCGTAATCAAGTTTATAATTATGCTTTAAAATGATAAAAGATTATGCTATAATAAAGGAGAGGATACGCTATGAGGTTTAAACGAATTAAATATTTACTTTTTACTTTAATATGCATGTGCGTTACTCCTTTAATAACACATGCAGAATGTGATTATCAAAGGCAGGCAGAATTGTCTCGATTAGCTAGTAATGTTCAATTCAGTTATAATTATCAGGTTGTTGATTATTATCCGCAATTTATGATTACCGCTACAAATTTGACGGACGATATTTATATGGTGGATAATTATGGTACTATGTTTTCTGGCAAATCAGAATTTACTGCTTCATATAAAGCGGGGAATACAATAACTTATACTTTTTACTCTAATGATGCTAATTGCCGTGGCGAAGAAATAAGTAAGCGTTATGTAAATCTGCCAGAATTTAATCCTCGTTATAATTCTGATGAATGTAAATTATATCCAAATTTTTCACTTTGTCAAATGTGGACTGATACATCTTTTTCAGCTGAACAATTTGAAAGTAGGTTGGAAGAATATAAGCAAGAAAGAAGTAAAAAATACGTAGTTAATGAAGAAGGAAATTCTATTTGGAATGTTATTTTAACCTTTTTGTCTAATAATATTTTAGGATTTGTGATGGTTGGAATTGTAATTTTAATCCTTATTGGAATGTTTGTTTATAATAAATTGAAATATAGAAGGTGATTGTATGAAAATATTTAAATACTTATTTACAACGGTAATGATATTTTGTATATATTTAACTTCAGTATATGCGGATGTTACTATTGGTGCTGGACCGGGAGGTGGATATAATGCGAGTGGCAATTGGACAAGATACCACAATAACCCGTTTGGAACATCAAGGCAATATCGTGGTTATAAAATTCGTTTGATTTACTATGATGGTTCTGATCCGAGTGGAGTGCGTGGAGAAAGCGCGTGGCAGGAGATAACGAGTTTTGATGTTGTTATAAGTGATTTGAATGTGGCTGGTACTAACTACACTAATTTAGTGCGTTTACATGGACAAAATAATACGAAACTTGGTTTAATCGACAACAATGCAAAACCTAATTTATATTGGCTTGGTCAGCAAGTGGCAAATGTTGAAAATGGAACGACTAATGAGGAACGTATAAAAAGTGAAATTGAAGCTAATGATTCTGCTCGTTTACGAGCTATTATTAGAGAACTTGGTGTCGACGAATCTACGATGACCAAAGAGAGCGTCGAAGAGATGGGATGGAATCATAAAGGATATCGTTTTATTGCCGAGAAATTAATAATAATGACTGATGTCGGATGGTTTTTTGCGAATTCAAGAAAAGAATTAGCACAAGTAATTCCTAATGACAGATCTAGTAATGTAACGAGTTTTTATGAAGGACTTTGGGAACTTAGAACATTAGCAAATGGTTCGGGAGTGTTTCCTGGGGATATTAGAACGACTAAAGATGATATTAATGTAAGATATAATGGAGCTAATTGGAATTATAACAATTTTAGAAATTATAATAGTGGTATTGGACTTGGTATTATAAGTATTGGTCATAATCCATATGCAGAAAAAGATTATACTATTGATGCAGCTTGTGTTAACTGTAATTCTGATGATGATGAAAATAAAGCATATATTATTCAGGATACAAATGACTGGGATGCTATTATGTCTAGTAGGCAATCTAGTAATAAAAATGTCACTAGCTATTATAATAAAGGTAATGGAGTATATTGCCGAGAAGAATATTGGGTTTATTTACCTAATGTAAATAATACGATTTATGTAGATCCTGGAAGATATTTTACACTTAATCCTTCGGCAGCAGATTTAAGTGCAATGGATTCTTCTTCGGCAATTCCTAATTTTAAACCAATAAAGGTTACGAAGAAACGGGAGTGTCGAGTTAATACGGAAGAAAATGGTTCAAACGCATCTACGGTACTAGATACATTTAGAAGAAATTCTGAATATGATTTTAAAGGTAAAACTGGTACTGTAAAATTTAAATATAATGAGGTTTATGATGAAAGTCGTTATAACATGAAGGAACCAGAAAAATTAAGTGTTTATGATGAGCCTAATAATTATAATTATTCAATAAATGGTAATTCACTTACTATGGAAGTAACTCGTTATTATACTTTACCAGATAATTATTATCAGTATATTAGGAAACAAGATGGACTTTCTATGAAGACAAAACCTTCTTCTAATATAAATCATTATTTAAATGTTGGTATTCCTAATTTGCCGTTATCATTTAATAATAAGGGTGGTTCAACAAATGGAGAAGTTTCTAAAGCAGCTGATATTCAATTTTCATTTGAACTTCCCGGTAAAAATAATGATACAGATCAATATTCTAAATTGTATCTTGCTTATATACAAAATAATTCTTATTTAGCAACTGATAATGAAAGTGGTAATATTTATAATAGATATTTAACTGGACAAATGGAAGCTGGAGATCAAGATTTATTAAATAAAAGTGCTTGTGCAAAAATGTTTGGTGTAAATACTTCTGGTTTTTCTACTTGTGTTAGTCAAAGAAAAAATAATGCAATTGGGGAAGGATCAAATAGTTGTATTACTAAAAATAATATATCATCTTCTAGTACTACTTCTGGTTATTCTTGCATGGTACTAACTTCAGAACCGGATGATCCTAATGATCCTCCTGGCACGCCAGGGAAATGTAAAACAGAAGAAGATGCAAAAAGATTAGGACGTGATTGGAATCCATATAGTCAAAGTTGTTGCCCGGTTGGAACAACTTACAATCCATCACTCGGAAAATGTGAGCCGGATGATGACACTAATACTTGTCATATTAAAAATGGCAAATATTATGATTTTGATGGTAAGGAAATAACTAAGGAAGAATACGATAGAATTTGTCCTGATCCAGGTGATGGTGATACTTGTCGAATCGAGAATGGTAAATATTATGATTTTAATGGTAATGAGATAACCAAAGAGGAATTTGATAAAATTTGCCCTGGCTATGTTCCACCGGTTTGTCCAGAAGATGAATGTCCGTATGGTTGCTGTCCAAGTGGTGAATGTGCACCAATGCCTGATGGAACTTGTCCAGGAACTGGTGGTATAGATGTTATTTATAGAACAATTGATTTGGAAAATCCATTTCCTGGTCAAAATGCTGAACAAAGAAATACTGGGGCTAACTGGTGTAGCTATAATATAAAAACTCAACAAATTGATTGTAAGTATAATAATCAAACTGTTAAAAATTATGTAACTAGAGAAAGAGGCGGTACGACTAATGGTGGTAAAGTTTATCGCGAGAATCACGTTTTATATGAAGTAACATTAGATACTAAGACAATTAATGCAATTAGAGCTTATAATAATAAGAATAAGTATGATGATTGGGATTTAAATTGCTTGGATAATGGAAAAGCATGTATTAGTGATTTCTTGAGAAGTCAAGTCGATACTACTGGTGAATGTGCAAATGCAAGTAAGTCAACTTTTTATACTTGTGATGAAGATGTTTAGGAGGAGATAAAACATGAAAGAGTCTTTTTGGGGTATATTTGTTGTGTTTCTTGGTGTTTTATCAATATTCTTTATTGTTTTATTTCAAAATTTGACTAATACTGACGAGCACAATTCACAATTATTAAAAGAAGTTACGGAAGCGTCAATGTGGGATGCGTTTGATTACGCATCTTACAGAACTACTGGTGAAATTCGAATAGATAGAGAAAAATTTGTTGAAAATTTTATTAGAAGATATGCAGAAAGTGCTAGTAGATCAAGACAATACACAATTAAATTTTACGATATTAACGAGAAACCACCAAAAGTAAGCTTGAGTGTACAAAGCGGTGTGGTAGGCGTTGGAGGCAATACCGAGATGACATTTGATTTGCAAAATAGAATAGATGCAATTTTGGAAGTGCCTTATTAGAAAAATAAAAGAAAAGAGAGGATGAGATTATGAATAATTTGGTGGCGTCAGCCAAAAAGTTTTTTAAGAACAAAAACGTGGTAACAATTATCGGAGTTGTTGTGATTCTAATCTTGCTATATGTTGGTTATAGTACACAGATCAACAATGCAGTTGAACCAGTACAAGTCCCTGTTGCTACACAAACAATTCAACCAAGAACTGAGATTACTGATGATATGGTGCAAATGGTAGATATGCCAAATGTTTCAATCAGTGATAACGTAATTAGATCAAAATCACAAATAGTGGGTAAATATTCAAATGTTAACTCAGTAATTCCTGAAGGAAGTATGTTTTATACTGATACAGTAATTAATGGTGATGAACTTCCTGATGCGGCTTTCGCTAAGGTTAAATCTGGAGAAGTTGTTTATAATTTTCCTGTTGATATGGAAAGTACTTATGGTAATTCTATTTTCCCAGGTAATATGATTGATATCTATATGAAAGTTGGAGATGGAACAGACGAAAGAATTATGTTAGGAAAACTAATTGAAAATGTCGAAGTATTAGCTGTTAAGGATTCTTCTGGTAGAGCTGTATTTGAAGATACTAGTGAAGAAAGAACTCCTTCTATGTTAATCTTTGGTTTAAACAGTAATTTATATACAATCTTGAAAAAAGCTTCATATATGGAAAGTTTAGGTGTTGAATTATATCCAGTACCACATGGTGGTGAAGTTGATCAAGAAGGTGCAACTCAAGTATCTACACAACAATTAGTTGATTATATTGATGCACACTCTGTAAATATTCCAATTCCTGAAGATACTGCTGATCAAGATGAATTAGTACCAACAGTTAAAGAAACTGGTGGAAATCCTAATACAGTTACTATAACATTCCCTAGTGGTTGTGATGGAACTTACACTTGTACATATGTTAAAGATGGTGGTAGATCTCAAGTTGTAAAAGGAACTACTCAAGAACTTGTTTATACTGGTAATGGAACACTTACAGCAACTGTTCAAGAGAAAGATGGAACAGCACATACGACGACAGTTGATATTCCATTAACTAATTCAACCGAATAGGGGGAATTGATATGAATAATATGTTTGACCAAATAGATTTCGGTCCGATGAAACCTTATTTGGAAGATGATGATGTAACTGATATTTCTTATGATAATGGTGGACAGATACATTTAAAAACATTATCTAAAGGAATATTTAGAATTGAAAATCCAGCTATTAATAATGCATTTATGGAAAAGCTAGCGTTTCAATGCTCTAATGTTATGGGTAAAACCTTTAACATGGCTCATCCATTTTTGGATGCTGAAAGTGCAGAGTTACGTTTAGCTTTCATCCATGACTCTGTTGCACAAAACGGCATTGCATGTGTGGTTCGTAAGACACCAGCTAAGATTCGTTTGCAAAAAGAGAAAATAGTTGCTGATAAATATGTTGAACTTGATATTATTGATTTTTTAGAACAATGTGTTTTAGGACATTGTAATATGATAGTTAGTGGTGAAACTGGTTCTGGTAAAACAGAGTTAGTTAAATATTTGGCTTCAAAAATTGCTGAAAATGAGAAAGTTATTACAATTGAAGATACTTTGGAACTTCACTTGGATAAGATCTTTCCACATCGTGATATTGTTTCTTTAAAAACAAATAATATTGCATCTTATACTGATATTTTGGAAGCTTGTATGAGACAGAACCCTAAGTGGATATTGCTTTCTGAGGTTCGTAGTGCAGAAGCTGTACTGGCAGTTCGTAATTCAATTTCATCTGGACACTATATTTTATCTACTATTCATGCTGATAAGGCAGTATCTATTCCAAATCGTATGTATAGTTTGCTTGAAACAAATCAAGATTTGGATCAGTTTATGAGCTCAATTTGTAGATATATTCAGATTGGTATATATGTTAGAGGATATCAAGATAAAGCAACAAAACATTTTAAACGTGAGATTGCTGAGGTTACAGAATTTTATGTAACTAGTGATACCAATGAAGCCCGTCATAACATTATTTATCGAAAAGGTGCTGATGGAAAGGTTATTAGAAATAATCCATCTCCTTATTTAATTGATTATTTGGAGGTTCAAGGAGTATTTTTACCAAAAGAACTTCAGAATATGGCTGGGGAGCCTTATACTGAAAATGATTCTATGAAAAGTAATGCACTGATTAAAGATGATAATAATGATCAATCACAGTCTGCTGCGATAATAGATAATAATTTGATGAATGACTTTACTCAAGAGAATGCTCAATCACAAACTGCAAATATTGCAGATGTTAGTTTGACTAATAATATTAATGTTAATAATCAAACTCCAACTAATCCTATGACAAATTTAAGTACTACTACGATAAGTCCTTCATCTGGAGTTACTACAGAAGATAAAACTGAGAATTTATTTGAATAAAGGAGGGGGATGCAATGACATTTTTGGTATTTATAATAGTACTGGCTATTGCGATATTCATTGTTTTATATCGTAATAACAGTAATAGTAATAATGTTTATAAATTTATAAACAAAAAAATTGGTGTAATTTATGATAAGTATGCTCCTTATTCATTTAAAGTGGTTAGGGAAAAGGTTAAGGAGTTAGGACAGGAATATACTCCAAGACAATATGCAATTCAAATTGTCGTGTTTGCTGTTAGTTCAGCGGTTATTACTTATTTGTATTTTTACAATATTGTCGTTTCTTTGATATATTCAGCATTATCTGTTTTAGTTATTCCTTATTTAACTTATTTAAGATGTAAAAGGTTATATAGTGAATTTATTTTTGAACAAGTTCAGGTATATACGACAAATACGATTATGGAGTTTGCAACAACTCAATCATTTGTTAAAGCTTTAGAAGGTGTATATGCTTCTAATGTACTTGAAGATCCAGTTAAATCAGATGTTAAGATGATGATTGATATGGCATATGAGAATGGTACTATTGATCAATCTCTTAATTATATGAATTCTAAATATGATTTTTACATTGTTAGAAATATGCATCAACTATTTTTACAAATTACTAATGAAGGTTCAAGGGATTCTGGTGAATCACTTGAAAACATGAGCCAAGATATAGATATGCTAGTTGAATCGGTTTATCGTGATAGAATTGATAGAGCTTCATTCCATAAAAAGTTTTTACAATTTGGTATTATCCTTTATTTGATGGTCATGCTTATACAATTTATGCTTGGTATGGAAACTTATAATCAGATGTTAGCAGACTGGTGGGTACAACTTTTATTACACGGTATTATTTGGTTAAATACGTACTTTATCTTGTCTGGTGAAAAATATTATAATGAAGATGTGGGGGCGGAATAATGAGTATAGGTATAACTTTTATAATTATTGCGGTTATTGTAATATTCTTACTTGAATACAATAATCATTTTAGCTCTAACAAATTCATTAAAGAAACAGAACCATATTTTAGAGTTTTAATGGAATCTGATTACGAGTTTTTATTAACGGTTAGGTATGGTGGCGATATCGATGTCAATAAAATGTACGGTTTAAGAGTTCGTAATGGTATTATTGGTATTATATTCTGTTTGTTTATATTTTTAAATCAATTATCATTTGCATATATTTTACTTTCTTTGTTAATTGGTTTTGCGCTTTTTAAGCTGCCATATATGCAGCTTAGTAGTTATTATAAGCAAAATTTGCATAAAATTAATTTAATGCTTCCATACTATTTAAAGGGACTAGAAATTTTAATTCAGCATTACACGGTTCCAGTTGCTCTTGCTAGATCTATTGATACTGCTCCTGAAATATTTAAACCAGGATTAAGAAAATTAGTGGCTAAAATAGATGCAGGTGATTCATCTGTACAACCTTATATGGATTTTGCGAATGAATATCCTGTTCGTGATTCAATGAGAATGATGCGACTTTTGTATCGTTTGGGTCTTGGTAGCCAGGAAAACAAGCAAGAACAGTTGATGATGTTTTCAAGAACTATATCTACTTTACAGAATAAAGCACGTGAGCAAAAGTATAAAGAGCGTTTAGAAAAGATGGAAAATAAGACAATGGTAATGTTATTTGGTACTGGTGGAGGTATTTTAGGTTTCTTACTTTTGTCAATGATGATGATGATGAACTATTAATGATAGTCAAATTTAATAAAATGTGTTATAATTTAAAATAGGAGGGTAGGTGATAAGAAATGAAGGAAGCAGCAGGTGAAGCAAACTTAACAGTTGTTGCAATTATTTTGATTGGTGTTATCGTTGCTGTTGTTACACCACTTATTACTAGTTTGATGAGTAATACAGCCAGTAGGGCTTGTTGTACAGATGCTGGTGGTGTATGGAAAGGTGGTCAATGTACACCAGGTGATAGTAATTCTTATGATGCGTCAAGCTATCGAACATGTGTTGAAAATTCTAATTCAGACAATTAATTGCTTGCTTTAAAGCAAGTTTTTCTTGATAAGGCGGTGATTTAAAGTGCGTGAGAGTATTGGTAGTGTGTTTCTATATAATATAATAATTATATTTGTTATTATAGTATTTGGTTTGCTTTCAGCAACTATTAGTTATTATAAAGCTTTTAAAGTTAATGAACGCCTTTTGTTTTCCTTGGATAAATTTGAAGGTTATAATAGATTTTCTAAAGAAGAGATGGAGAATTTTTTGGCGAGTATTGGATATACATATAATCCAGATGGTCAAAGTGATTGTCCTAAGGAAAAAGATGGTGGGGTTTTAATTAGTACTAATAATACTCATTATTTGTATTGTGTATATTATCATGAAGATGATAGGGGAAGCCAAGAACAAAATAGACTTAATGATGATGATGAACCCATTTACTATAATTATGCATTAACTAGTTATATCTATGTTGATTTACCAATTGTCGGTGCCTTTAAATTGCCGGTTTATACAAAGGGTGAAAGAATATATAATTTTAGTGATAGCCAAGAACAGGGGGCGAGAGTATGAAAGAAGCTATAGCAAATGCAGGTATATTTAATCTAGTCATTATATTTGTTATAATTCTAATTGCTTTCTTTATTGGCTCACTTTCTTATTCTAAAGCTTTTAAAGTAAAAAATAAGATAATTGAAGAGATTGAAAAAGATCAAGCTTATACTACTGGTGTAAATAATTCTACTGAAGATAGAGTAGAAGAATGGATTGGGAATATTGGTTATAGAGTAAATACTGGTAATGATAGAAATAGTGTGAATTGTCCTACAGTTACTGGCAATGGCGGAGAGCAAGGTAAACTTGTAAATTCTGATGGTGATTATCAGTATTGCGTGTATGAGTTTGACACTTGTACAGCTAGGTCTGATAAGGCAAAATGTGGTAAGTATTACCGTGTAACAGCTTATATGTATTTTGATATTCCAATTTTAAGTGGTTTACTTAGAATACCAGTAAGTGGTGAGACTATGATATTTAATGAGGTAGATAGTTAAGGAGGCGAAGAAGAGTGAATGTAATAATTGCTAATAAATATCGTGATGCTTTAGCTAGTTTAGATATTGAAGTTATTAAAAAACTGGAAGGAGAATTTACAGTTGATGAAATTATTGAAACATTTAAAAATTTCTTTTTCCAGAAAATGATTTTAGATATTACAGCTTTAAAGGATTATAAAAACATTAAAACTTTACAACAGTTATCTTTATCGCTTGATATGGATAGAGTGATATTATTATTGGATGGTTCACCCGAAACTTCTGATCCAGAATATTTATCTGATTTAATTTCGATGAGAATATATAATTTTACGATGAATGTTGAGGGCGTTAAATGGTTATATGATCATCCTAATAGTTATCGTGATGTAGCGCAGTATCATCAGTTAGATACAACTCATGGTGCTGGCTATGCTAGTCCGACGATTCAACCCCAAGGATATCAGGATTTTAAACAAAATACTGTGATTTGTTTTAAAGATATTACTCCTGGAGCTGGGGCTACTACATTAACTTATATTGCTAAAAAACAATTGGCTCGTAATTATGATGTTGTGGCTATTGAAGTTGATAAACATGATTTTATGTATTTTGATGAAGATAAGATGTATAGTGTTTCTAGTAATGAGCTTGGTAATACTATTTCTAAATATAATAATGCTGAAGTCATTTTGATCGATGGAAATACAAGTCAAACAACCGAAGCTTTGGCTAATGAGACGATTTATTTATTGGAGCCTTCTAAGATTCAGCTTAATAAATTATTGGCTCGTGATCCTAATGTTTTAGAAAGAAATAAGAATAAAAAAGTTGTTTTGAATCAATGTATGTTAAGTAGCCAAGACGTTTCTGATTTTGAATATGAGACAGGACTTAGTGTTTTTGCTACGATACCGCCTTTAAATGACCAAAGTGCTGATAATGAAGCTTTAGATAAATTTTTAGTTAAACTTGGTTTTTATAAACAAGATGTTTCTAGTCAAGTTGGTAATAAAAAAGGTCTTATGGGACTGTTTAAATAGTCTCTTTTTTATTTGTAAAACTCTTTTATTTCTATTGACAAAAATGGCAATAAAAGGTATATTTATAGTATGAGTTAAGAGGAGGTTAATTTTATGAATTTAGTAAATACTTTAGAATATTGTGCCGGAACTTTAGGTAATGGTATTCCAGAGGGAATTGGAAATGTTGTTCATTTGATTGTTGTAGCTATTCAAGTTGTAGTTCCAATATTATTAATTATTTGGGGTATGATTGATTTTGCTAAAGCTATTATTGGTCAAGATGAAGATAAAATTAAAGCTGGTCAAAGAACATTTTTAAAGAGATTAATTGCGGCAGTAGTTGTATTCTTAGTTGTTACAATTGTTAATTTGGCAATTAATTTAGCAGCTAGTGTTGGCGGTGAAGGAAATGATGCTAATACTGCTTGGACTTGTGCAAAAGAATTAATTAATGGACATTAGTCTTTAGATTTTGATTTAGAAAGTAGGAATTTGATATGGATTTATTTTATCTATTAGATGCTGCTGATTCAACATTATGTGAGGGTATTTTAGTTCCAAATGTTTTGTTTAATGTTGTGTCAACCATTATTACAGGTATTAAAATAGTAGTTCCAATATTATTAATTATATGGGGAATGCTTGATTTTGCAAAATCTGTTATTGCAAAAAAGGAAGAAGATATTAAAAAATATCAAAAAGCCTTTGTATCACGTCTTATTTCTGCTTTAATTGTATTTTTAATAATATTTGTAGTTCAACTTGCTGTTAATTTAGTTTCTGGAGTAGAGGATAGTGCTAATCCAGATGGTACAACTGTCAGTGACATATGGAGCTGTAGTAAGAAATTTATTAATGGTGTTGATACTAATGAAAATGCTGAAGAATAGAGTTATCGAATTGATAATTCTATTTTTATGTTTTGTCAATTTTTTGTATATTAATTGTTTGTTACTTTACTAAATTATGTTATAATGATTATGTATTATATTCTAAGTGGGTGACTTTATGAAAAAAATTTTTGCTTCAATTGTTATAATTATTAGCATATTTTTTATAAAAATTAATGATGTTAGTGCTGCGTGTAGTTGTTATTTTACTGGTCAATTAATGACTGATAATGATGGATATAGAACAGACTATTTGTTGGAAGTGAGTTTAACAGCAGGTCAAGATCCTAAAATTATATATTTTGGTGAAAGTGGTTTTGATGTTGAATCTGGTGAAAGTGGGGCTTATAATAATTTAACCAACGAAATGGTTTCAAACAATAAATTTTTGAAAAATTTTGGTGATGATCAACGTGCTCTTGCTGACAATGTTGCTAAAGCAGGTTGCCCAGTTACTGGAGCTTCTGCTGGCTGTAATCGTTTTACCATTTATTATGAAAGCTGGGATGGACCATCGGGTAGAGATAGGAGAATTTTTTGGAAAGCTCCAACTATAAGTGAAAATGTGCCTATTATTGGTAGTATACCTGGAGTTGGTGATCAGGTTGCTTGGGATCCAACAGCTGTTCATTCTGATAAATTTAGAGCAATTTCTAAAGAAAATTACTCAAAATTAAAAAAGGCTGATAGTGCTGCTAGCACTATTGAAGATTTAGGCCTCGAAGATTCTGATTTTTCTGCAGAAATTCTTGCAATTCGAAAATGGGCACAACAGACAGGTCAAACTAATATTGAAGATATTGGTGATCCCTGCTTAATTATTGATGGCTCACTACAAGAATTATTAAGTCATGTTTTTTGGATTATTAGTATTTTAGGAATTATATTGGTTGTTGTGATGACAGCATTAAGTTTTATAAAAGCGATTGTTGGATCTGATGACGAAAAATTTAGGGATGCTTTTAGACATTTATTTACAAGAATTATTGTTGTAATCATTCTTTTATTACTTCCAATGCTTTTAAGATTTATAATATCTATAATTAATGATAATGTGTCTGGCGTTGTTAAAATTGGTTCAGATGGTAAAACACCATTTTGTGATATTGCCTAGTAAAGGAGGATTTTATGTGGGATGTATTAACTGATTTGGTAAGATCTTTAATGTTTTTCTTTGATAATATCATATATGGATTAATTCCAACTATTTATAAATTGTTTGTTTATCTATCTGAGGTCGATCTTTTTACTGGTAATACTCAAATTAATAATTTAGTAAATCATATATACGCATTGTTAGGCATATTTATGCTTTTTAAAGTTAGTTTTTCACTTTTACAATATATTGTTGACCCAAATTCATTTAGAGATAGTTCAAAAGGTATGGGAAAATTAATTACTAATGTTTTAATATCATTAGTTTTACTTGTTAGTGTTCCTTCAATATTTAGTCTACTTATGGAGTTTCAGACTACTATTGTTCAAAGTAATGCAATTGGGAGATTGATTTTAGGAACTAATACCACTGGAAACGGCAGTGAGGCTGTAGATGGTGATTATATATCGGTAGAAGGGGTCAATACTATGGCTAAAGATTTACAATTTATGATTTATGGTGCTTTTTATTCTATTGATTCCAAGTTTATTGATCCAAATTCATTTGAATATGCTAATGAAAATATGAAAATATTAAGTAATTGTGAAGGAACAACGGGTATTTTAGGCTCAACAGATATGGCTATAGCTAATAATGGACAATGTTTAGATCAATTGGCTAAAGAAATGGAAAAACAGGATGATGTATCTGCAAATGGCGTTAATTTATATAGTTTTTATAAATATGTAAATGAACAAGGGGAAGTAGTGGATGAACGCGATTTTAATGATTTTGGTAGATTGTTGACATGGAAACAAGATGGTGTGTATGTTATTAATTATTTACCATTAATTTCGGCTGCTGCTGGTATTTATATTGTGTTCTTATTAATTAGTTTCTCTGTTGATGTTGCTGTACGTGCTATAAAATTATGCTTTTTACAAATGGTTGCACCTATTGCAATTGTTTCATATGTTGATCCTAAAGAATCTGTAAGCAATGGTAAATTACATAATTGGGTTGTAGAATGTTCAAAAACGTATTTTTCTTTATTTTTAAGACTGGCGACTATTTTTTTAGTGATGTTTGTAATTTCTGCAGTTGCATCTACTGTAATTTCGAGTGGTAGTAATATTGAAGGATTGTTACAAGAAGATCCTGGATATAATATTTGGATATATTTATTCTTAGTATTAGGTGCATTTATGTTTGCAAAGCAAGTACCAAATATAATAGAGTCTATTTTTGGAATTAAGGGGTCTGGAGATCTTAATTTAAATCCATTTAAAAATGCTGGTCTTGCAACTTTAACTGGTGGTGTTGTTGGCGCTGGTATTGGTGGAGTGGCAAGTTCTATTGCTTCTGCAAAAACAGCTTCAATTATGGGTGATAATGCATTTAAAGCTGGTCTAGGTGGTTTTGCAAAAGGAACGGTAAGTGGTGCATTTAAAGGTAGAAACTGGGATGGTAAAAATGTATCTTCATTAATTTCTACACCGCTCAGTGTTTCTGGTGATATAGCTAGATATCAAGCTGCTAAGCATGGTACGAGATTAGTTGATCGTGCTGGAGCAATGATAAATGAAGCAATAGGAGCACCGCAAAAAGCTGATATAATGAAAAAACGAATAGAAAATGCTGGTAGATTTACTAAATTTTATGATGCTGTTGATGGTGGTATGGCTGCTAAAATGGTTAAACTAAAGGATATTAGTCAGTTTACTAGTAGTGATCAGGCTAAGAATAAAGCTAATTTTGATAAAATTAATAATTATAATTATCTGAAAGCACAATTAGATGCGGCAATACAACGTGGTGATGCTGCGACTGCTGCTAGTATTCAAAATGGTTCATATTCAGATTCTGTGATTACTTCAAAAGCCAAATTTAGTGATTATGAAGATGATGCAAAACAAACTATGTATGATATGATCATTAATAATGAAGTTGCTGATGATGCTGAAATTCAGTCTATTAGGTCTAATATTGATGCTATGAAGAGAGTGGGTAAAGAAAATGCATCTACTCCTGAGTTTGCATCTGTTGATGATAGTATTTATGTTAATGATGCATCAGGCAATGCTATGTCCAAGATGAAGAAGGCGTCTAAAGCTGTTAATACTGCTAAGACTATAACTGAAAACAGTGATGAATATGAAAATGCTCAAGCTGCTGCTGACGCAATTAAATCTAATCGTATGTTTGAACATTTTACAAAAAAATAAAAAGGGGTGATTAAATGCAATTCTTAATTCCGGCGAATACTAAAAAATCAATGTTAATATTTGGAGCATTTACAACATTTGATTTAATTTTGTTTGGTGTAGGTATTGGGGCTACAATAATAATGTTATTGATAATAGCTCCTAATTCCTTGTTGACAGCAGTTATTGATTTATTGCCGGCTTTAATATGTGGTTTCTTGGTGCTTCCAATACCAAATTACCATAACATTAGAGTTGTAATTCAGGAGTTATACAGATTTTATACTACCAGACAAAGGTTTATATGGAAAGGATGGTGTGTGAAGGATGAATACGGAGACTCGCGGCAAATACACAAATGATTTTGTACCAATAAAATCAATTACTAATGGAGTTATTATTTGTAATAATAACGAAAAGGTTACAGGAGTAAAGATTTCTCCTAGAAATATCTTTATCTTGGAACCTGATATGCAAAATATGATTATAACAAATTTAAAAAATGTTTATAATCTTATTGATTATGAATTTTGGATTATTGTTGCTGATAGGCCAGTGGATATTACGGCTTATTTATCTAGATTACAATTACTTTATAATTCACAGACTAATCCTATTAAAAGAAAATTAATATTAGAAGACATTAATAAAGCAAATATGTTTACAACTACTATGAATGTTGTTGATACTGAGTATTATTTACTTTTTAAAGAAAAAGATATGGATAAAATTCAAAAGAAGATTAGAAGTTTAATTCAGGCTTTTGCGAATGCGGGACTTAGTGTTACGCAAACTTCTAATGATGATTTAAGAATTATTTTAGATAATTTCTTAAATGGTGGAATGACTACGACGTTTGGGACGGTGATGAGTTAGTATGGATATTAAGACACAAATTGCTCCTAAAGGATTAGAGTTTAAACCTAGTAGTTTTGTAGTAAGCGATAAATATTGTTCTATTTTAACGGCAATATCTTATCCAAAGATGATTACACCAGGTTTTTTAGCTAATTTGACAAGTATGCCTGGTATCAAAATGGCTATTAAACATATTCCACTTCCTTTTAGTGTTATTCAGAAAATGGTAAATAAAGAAATCGCTGATTTGAAAACTCGTTATCAAGAAGAAAATGATTTAACTATGCAAGAAAAACTTCGTCAAGATTATGAATCTTTAGAGGAATTTATTAAACAATTGGCAGCTAGTCAAGCAAAAATATATGATTTTCAATTGCATTTGATGGTAACAGCTGATTCGGCTGATGAACTTACAGCAAAAAAATTACAATTAAAAAGCTTTTTAGAAGCTATGGATATGAGAGCTATACCTTTAAGATTCGAACAAGAAAAAGTACTTAAAAGTATGCTTCCAATATTTCCTAAACAGGATATTGAAGAAAGAATTGGAACACCAATTCCATCTCCAACGCTTGCCGCAATGTATCCTTATGTTTTTGATAGTATTAAAGATCCAGGATTATCAACTTTGCTTGGTGTTGATTTCTCTGGTGGTGTTGTATTATTTAATCAATTTTTATATCAAATTCAAAAAGAACATAACAGAAATAACGCTAATATGATCATTTTAGGTACTTCTGGTAGTGGTAAGTCAACAGCTGCTAAATTACTTTTAAGAAGTCATATTAGAAATAATTATAAAATGGTCTTAATCGATCCAGAAGGTGAACTTGAAGAGATGACAAGACTTTATGGTGGTGATTTCATCGATTTAGGTAAAGGTGGAGAATTTGGTATGATTAATCCACTTGAAATAATTATGGATGCTGATGACGAAGAGATTAAACAAGGTATGGGATATGCAGTACTTACTAGATCATTACAAACCGTAAAAGCTTTTATGAAATATTATGATCCGTCAATTACTGAAGATGTAATTAATATTTTTAGTGAAATGGTTCAAGAAACTTATAAGCGTTTTGGTATTGATTTTAATACTGATTTTACAAAGTTTACTTCTAGAGATTATCCAACTTTTAGAGATGTTTATGCAACAGTTAAAGGAAAAATTACAGCGATGCCTGAACAAAATAAAGAAAGAGATATATTGGAGCAATTAGAATTAAAACTTCGTCCATTAATTAGAGAACTTAGATTTTATTTTGATGGTACAACGACAATTTCTCCAAAAAGTAATTTTATAGTATTTAATATTAGAGAGTTAATGAATACAGATACAAATATTAGAAATGCATTATTCTTTAATGTTTTGAAATATGCTTGGAGTTTGACTTTGGATCCTAATATTAATACTATATTGACAGTAGATGAGGCGCATGTACTTTTATCTGGTAATAATACTTTAGGGGCTGATTTCTTGGCACAAGTTCAAAGACGTGCTCGTAAATATAATACCGGTACGATTATAATTACTCAACAGCCTACAGATTTTAGTGATCCTAGTGTTATTACTCAAGGAAAAGCTATATTTGATAATGCTTCTTATTATTTGATAATGGGACTTAGAAAACAAGCTGTTGAAGATTTGGCTAAGTTAATAGATTTAAATGATAATGAAAAAGAGAGTATAAAAGGGTACAATCAAGGTGAAGCTTTGTTTGTATGTGGTAGTAAACGAATGAGAATTAATATTATGGTTACTCAACAAGAATTGGATTCATTTGGTTCTGGTGGAGGACTGTAATAAAATGAAGTGGAGGTGGTATTATGGCTTTACCTGCAGTGTTACTTAAAGCGAAGAATGCAATTTCAAAAGGTACTCAAGCTGCAAAAACAGCAAAAGCGGTAAAGTCTGCCACCTCTAATTCAAATGAAGAAGAAGTAAAATCTTTTCTTGGAGTATTTAAAATACCAATACTTTTGTCAGCTCCTATTATAATATTTATTTTAATTGTTTTTATTATGGTTATAGCTATTCCTCAAATACTTTATGGTGCTGAATATGGATATGGTGATAGTAATGGTAATAGTAGTGGCAGTATTTATACCGGAGATATTGCATATTTGCAATGGGCTATAGATATTGCAAATGATGATACACATGGTTATAGCCAATGTGCTAGAACTGGTCCAGATTATGATTGTTCTAGTTTAGTATATTATTCTTTATTAAATACTGGATATACGCAAGAACAATTAGGTAGTTATCCTTTTAGTACTAGTACTGAACCTAGAATTTTATCTAGTGTCGGTTTTGAAAGACATATGTATGCTGAAAGTGAATTACAAGCTGGTGATATATTATGGAGAGATGGCCATACAGGAATATATGCTGGCGATGGACAAGTTGTTCAAGCTTCTAGTAGCCGAGAAGGAAATGGTCTTTGTGGTAGGACTGGCGATCAAACCGGTACCGAAGTATGGGTAAGTCAGAATACTGGTAATTGGACTTATTATTATCGAAAAGAAGGATGATATTTATGAAAAAAAAATTTATTTTATTCATCTTGTGTTTCTTTTTAGTTACTGGTTGTGATGTTAAATATGATTTAACTATTGATAATGATACTTTTGATGAAACAGTAACGATGTCTTTTTTAAAGAGTCAAACTACTTATGACGATGTTTCTATATATTTGGAAAATAAAACACCGATTTCGTATAATTCTTCAGGAATTTATTATGATTCAAAAATAGAAGAAAGTGATAATTATTACGATTTGATTTATAATTATAAACATGATTTTAATTAATTTAGACAAAGTTATTTTGTGACAAATTGTTATCCTAATTTTAGTATTCAAAGTAATGATAAACAAATTATTTTGTCTAGTGGTAGTCAATTTATGTGTTTTGCTGGTGATGATGGTCTTAGAGCAGATAGTGTAGAGATAAATATTACAACTAAGTTAAAAGTTTTAGATAATAATGCTGATGAGGTTAATGGTAACACTTATACTTGGAGTATAGATAATAGTAATTATGAAAATAAACCGATTGAGATGACACTTGAAAAAGCTTTTCAAATAGAAGATGTAGTTCCTAAAAGCGAAGCATCATATTTGACATTTATTGTTGTAGTATCTGTTGTATTAGTGGCATTGGTTATAGTTGTTTTTGTTAAATTTAAAGCAAAAAAAAATAATAATATTTGATTTGGTGGTGGTTAGATGAAAAAGATTTTTAATTTTGTTAAGAAAAGAATAAAAGAAATTTCTTTTTTGTCTATAATTTTATTGGTTATATTTGTAAATATGAGTAGTGTATTTGCAGATTATCTTGATGAAGAAACAGTTGGTAATAGGAAAGAGAGACAACTTTTTGAAAAAATAGAACTTATCCACAGTATTTTTCCTAAGCAAACCGATGAGACGGCACTTTATGCCACTTTAGTACATAGAGGTACTTTAACTGATTATATTGAAGAGAGTTATGATCCTGATTTTGATTCTGATGAATATAAAGATACTTGGAGTCAACTTTCTACAGATATTAATAATTTAGTAAATAATGTTGGTCAGTCTATAACAACGCTTGCTGATACGTTTGTTTCAGGAGTAGAATGTTTAATTTCTGGTGGAACTGATGAAGATGGTGAACAATATGATACGAATTGTGTTTTAGAAAAAGTTATTGAAAAATATGCTGATAGATTAAGTGATACTGGAGATAGTACTTTAGAAAATAATATAAAAAAACCACAAGCAGTTGATTTGTTAGTAGCTGCTACTATTGTAATGCTCGATTCAAGTGGATGGACTGGGACTTATAGTGATGAGAATTATAAACAGGCTTTGGCAGGTGATGGACTTGTCGGCAATATGTTTGATAAAAACGATCCATTACAAAACTTCGCAGCTGTGGCAATGAATGGAATTTTTTGTACAGTTGGTACAGTGGCAGATATGTCGTTATCATGGTTTAATCCTGGATTTTCAATAAATGAAAATGGTTTTGGGGTTGAAAAAAATGCTATGGCGGGAAAACTTAGTCGTTATTATACAATGGCTAATATTTGTCAGAACGGCTTTATTGGAGGAACTTATGATCATGTAAAAAATCCTGATTTAAGTACAGAAGAGGGAAAAGAACAATATCAAGGTAAGAAAGATATTGTGGCTGAACAGATAGTTGGATTAGCGGAACGTTTTAGGCAAATGTCTGCTTCTGAAGGTGATTTGTGTGAATATGGTGGAAATACTCAGGCTTCTATTTTTATGAATATGACAACTGAAGAATATATTAATACGATGGGTCCTATTGCACAAGCAGATTATAGTAGAACTGGAATATTTGCTTCTGTTACTTTGGCTCAATCAATTATTGAAAGTGGTTGGGGTAAATCTGGTCTTACTCAAAAAGCTAATAATATGTTTGGTATTAAATGTAGTTCTAATTGGAGTGGCGAGTGTATCAATATGGATACAGGTGAGTATGGTTCGGGCGGATATTATGTGATAAATTCGGCCTTTAGAAAATATGATAGTATTGAAGCGTCAGTGTCTGATCATTCGCTATTTTTTAAAGAAAATAGTCGTTATGGTGACGCAGGTGTACTTACGGCGACTGATTATGTCACACAAATTAGAGCGATTCATCAAGCTGGATATGCGACAGCCCCAGATTATAGTAGTACTATAATTGATACTATTAAAACATATGGATTAGATAAATGGGACGTAAAAACTAATACAACTACTTCTAATGTTATTTGTGCACCTTATGGAAATAATGGTTGGACTATAAGAACTGTTGCGCCTACATCTTCTGATCAAGCATTTGTTATGGCTGATAGTGGAAATGTTGGACAATGTGTTTGGTATGCTAAAGGAAGAGCTATAGAAATTGTTCAAGAGTTAAATTCTAAAGGAAAATTAACAGATGATGAAGCAAACAAAATAATTGATTTATTATCGAAGGGATATGGTAATGGCGGTGATATATACGATAACGCTAAATCTGTGTTTAATAGTAGTAATGATATAAGAAAACCTAAAGCAGGATCTTATATTGTGTGGAAACAGCCAGGTTCTTGGGGACATGTCGCAATTGTTGAAGATGTTACAGATACGACAATTACCATTACAGAAGGCTGGAGTAGTGGTGGTGGTTCTCTTTCTTGTTCATCTGATTGGAGTTGTGTTCATTTTGAAGGACCTAATACATATCAACTTGAGGATTTTTATAATAACTTTGGAGCTCATTATTATGGTGGTTATAATTTTTCAGGTTATGTATATTTCTTGGAGCCATTAAATTAGGAGGGAAAAATGAAATATTCTAAAATATTATTATTAATTGTATTTGCTTTTTTTCTTACTGGTTGTGATGTTACATATAACCTGGAAATTACTAATGATTATATGACGGAGTCTGTAGATTTTTGGTATGAGGATACTGCTGAAAATGAGGCTATAATAGATCAATATTTAGCTGTTGATCATCAAGCTTATTTTGATATGAATTTATCTCTTAACTATAATTATACACAAAAAAAAATAACTGATAATAATAAAGTTGGTATGAATTTAAGGTATAATTATAGTGGTGATAATCTACAAAAATCATCTTTAATTGATCGTTGTTATTATAAGAAATCGGTAACTGTTACTGATAGTGAAATTGTTCTTTATACTGATGGTAAAACTAGTTGTTTATATATGGATGATAATAAACTTTTTGATAGTCTGACTATTAATATAAAGACAGATTTACCCGTGATAGAGAATAATGCTGATGAGGTTAATGGCAATACTTATACTTGGAAAATTAATGAAAAAAATTATCAAGATCATCCAATAAATATTAGAATTTCTAGAGAAACTCAAGAAGAAGGATTTAATTTTTGGATTATTATAATTATTGCTGTTATAATATGTTTAATCATTTTGATTGCTTTAGGAATAATATATATAAAAAATCGTAAAAATAATAAAATATAATATGTGGCTTTATATGTTAAGGCCTTTTTTCTTGGTTTTATTGCGGATATTATTTTGTCGTGATATAATATTGTTAACTTGTAAATGGAGGGCTTGTAAATGAAGTTAAAGTTTAGAGCAGATAAGAAAGATTGGATAATATTTGGAGGATATGCTTTAGTTTTATTATATTTTGTGGCAATCGCTCTTTTAAATATAATGCAATTTGCAAAAGGTGATTTGGATCATCCATTTCATGGATTAAATCCATTTCCAGCTTTTTCTGGTGATAACATTGGACTTACATTAACTTGTTATATTATAGCTTTGGTAGCTAGTATTTTTAGTGTGTCTGATAGATTTTTTGATAGAGAAAAAGGTTTTGGAATTTCAACTCAAGCTAAGAAAGCTTCTAAGGGATATTCAAGATGGACTAATGAAGATGAAATGAAGAAAGAATTAACAATGGTTAAAGTGCAAGCACCAACAGCAGATGCGGGTGGACTTCCATTAATTAATGATGGCAAAAAAATGTGGGTTGATAATGGTGAAGGACATACGTTGATTATTGGTTCTACTGGTGCGGGTAAAACACAGGTAGCCATATTTCCACTTGTTCATTCGCTTGCTAAACACGATGAATCAATGATTATTACTGATCCAAAAGGTGAAATTTATGAAACTACTGCGGAGATGCTAAAAAAAAGAGGTTATAATGTTGTACTTTTAAATTTTCGTAATCCACAGCAAGGTAGTGGTTGGAATCCTCTTCATTTACCTTATAAATATTATAAAGAAGGTAATTCAGATAAGGCTAACGAGTTAACTGATGACCTTGCTATGAATATTTTGTATGATGAAAATGCACAAAATAATGATCCATTTTGGGAAAAAACATCAGCGGATTATTTTTCAGGAATATGTTTGGGATTATTTGAGGATGCTAAAGAGGATGAAATAAATTTAAATAGTGTTAATTTATTTACAACGATTGGTGAAGATAAATGTGGACCCAATTCTACTTATTCTAATGAATACTTTAAAACCAAAGATCCGACATCTCCAGCTTATATAAGTGCATCTTCTACTATTTCGGCACCTAGTGATACTAAAGGTAGTATTTTATCGGTATTTAAACAAAAGATTAGATTGTTTGCAGCTCGTGAAAATTTATCAGAAATGCTTTCACATAGTGATTTTGAGTTTGAGGATATTGGTAGAAAGAAAACGGCAGTATTTATTGTTATTCAAGATGAGAAGAAAACTTATCACTCTTTAGTTACGATTTTTCTAAAACAGTGCTATGAAACTTTGGTTGATTATGCTCAAAAATGTGGTGGGAAATTACCATATAGAACAAATTTCTTACTTGATGAGTTTGCTAATATGCCACCTTTAAAAGATGTGGATACAATGGTATCAGCAGCGCGAAGTCGTAGAATGAGATTTTTCTTTGTTATTCAAAACTATGCACAGCTTTCTGAGGTGTATGGTAAAGAAAAAGGTGATACAATTAGGGGTAACTGTACTAATACTGTTTATTTGATTAGTACAGAACTTGCAGCTTTAAAGGAAATTAGCGAAATGTGTGGCGAAATTAAAGTTAAGACTGATAAGAAGGATAAAGATGGTAAAGCTATTGAAGAGACAAGACCACTTATTACAGTCAGTGATTTACAAAAATTGAAGGTTGGTGAAATTGTTTTACTTCGTTCTCGTATGGATCCTTTTAGAACAAAACTTAAATTGGATTATCAGATTGATTGGGGAGATAAGTGTGATAAAGCTACTTATCCAACTAGAGAAAAACAACCATTACACGTTTTTGATTTGAAAACGTTTGTTAATAAAAAGAGAGAAGAAAAACGAGAAGAAAGCATGAATAAACTTATTAGTCAGGTTATGCCTAATATGAATAGAAATAATGCTTCTGGTATGGGTGGAGTTAATAAACCGAGTGCTTTACCTGGCATGGTGGCTAATAATAGAAGACCAATGTCTATGGAGGAAATGCTTAAAAATATTGATAAAGCTGTGGAAAGACTTGAAAAAGAAGAACAGCGTAAGCAGACTGGAATTATGGGTAAATCAAATACGGTTGGTAAAGTTAGTCCGGTGAAAATTCCAGCTAATATGGCTAATGATAGCACAATAGATCCTACTAAAGTTAATACGAATGTGGCTATACCTAAAATGCAAGAAAGTGGTGTAAAAGCCAAACCAATACAAACGATTCAACCAAGACCGGTAGTTATGTCAACTACGCAAAAAAAAGATATTGCATCTTCACCAAAAGTTGAGAATAAAACTGAGGTTAACAAAATTATTGATAGTGCTGATTTTGCAGCTAAAATTACAAATAAAGTTAACCAAACGGTTAAGGAAGATAGGAATATTAGTGTTAAGTCAAATGTTAAACCTCAAGTTTCTAAACCAGAGATGGCGAAAGCAGTCCCAAAAAAGAATGATTATGTTACAGATGATCAATTCTTTGATGATTTCTTTGCTGATGATGATGATTAACAAATAAACCCTTTAATTTATTTTAAAGGGTTTTTGACTTAAATAGTTTAATTTAATATTTATGGAATTTTTCTGACATATAATATGTTAGAGGTGATTTGGTGGAAATTTCTATTGATGATTTTATGAAACTAGTTAATCCGAACATTATAGATGTTAGAATACCACAGAAATATAATGATAATCACATTCCTGGAGCGATAAATATAAATGCTAATAGTCTTTTAAATAATCCAGAAAAATATTTGAATCCTAGTTTAATATATTATATATATTGTCAAAAAGGTACATCTTCTAGAACTTTAGCGCAGGTTCTTAGAGTTAAAGGATATCAGGTTTTTAATATTATTGGTGGTTATGAAGCGTGGATTTTAAATTCTTAAACATCAAAGTGTAATTATTTTGATGTTTTTTGTATTTTGTAAAAGGAATTAAGGTATAAAGTGTCGTATATATCTATAGAAGGTAAAACTTCTTAGAAGGAGGAATATAATGTTTAAACT
>CAWVFK010000044.1:0-16583 GCA_963928595.1 Candidatus Coprosoma sp.
GTAATTATTAATGGTAAACCAGTAAATTCTAGGTTACTCATGAATGAAATTAACCAAGATGCGACAACTGTTCCTAAATTAGTCCAATTCAAAATACTAACAAGTAATGATGCAAAGAACATCAAAATAAACATATAACCTAAGTTATCAAACTCTTTTGATAGGCCAACACTAAAGTCATTAGTGTTTTTAATATTTTTTGAAATAAAACCATATATTCCTGAACAAATCATCATAATAATTAAGAAAACAAAGGCAAAGGCATCAGTAAATGGGGCATCTGGTCCAAGTAATTGAGCGACATAATCTGTTTGACTATTGTCTAGTAAAATTCCAGAACCAGGTAAACCTGGAATAATCGTGTATAAAAATACTAACATTAATACTATAAAGGCAATACCACTGAATAATAAACCTTTTTTAGATATTACTAAATTATCTTCTTCTTTAATTGATTCTTTAACTTTTGGTTTTAAAATGTTTTCAACGACAAGGGTTCCGATAATCGATAAAATAAATGTCGCTGCCACCATGGCGTAAGAATTTGACCAAGCATTAAAGACATAATTTTCATCGACATCGACAACAGCTGCAGCTCTAGTTAGTAAACCTAATTGATAGTCATCATAGTTAAAGACTAAACCGGCACCATAGCCCATACTGACACCGATAAAAGCGGTTAAAATTCCAAGCATAGAATTACGGCCTAGATATTGATAAACAACAGCTGTGAGTGGTAAAACTAAGATAAATCCATATTCTCCAAGGAATGATGAAACTATACCAGCAAATAAAGTAAAGAAAGTAACAACGCCAGGTTTTAATCTTTTGAGTGGAGTAAACATGGCTTTAAATAAACCACTAGCTTTACCAATTGATACAGCCATTAAAGAGATGATTAAGAGTACTAGCGGTTCAAAGTTTTTGAATGTATCAACTGGTGATGAGAAGAAATAGGCTAATCCTTCTTTAGAAAAGATACTTCTAACAGTGACCATTGAGGTTTCAAGGCTTTGATTATTAATACTTGTAATTTCTCCTTGAACACCTATAGCTGAACAGATGGCACTTATAATCATAATTAATATTGTTAAAATAATAATAGTTATAACGGGGCCTAATAGTATTTTCTTCTTCTTTTTCATGGCCTTCCTCCTTAAATTTTGACAATTTTTTTCATTTTTTTATTAAATTCAATTCTTGGAAGCATGATGCTTCGACCGCAGCCTAAGCATTTTATTTTTATATCAGCACCTAACCTAGTTATTTCCCATTCATTATGACCACATGGATGGGCTTTTTTCATAATGACAATACTACCTAATTTATAATCAGGCATTATGAACATCGACCTTATTATATGATAGGGTTAGGTTATTAGCTTCCGCTTCTTTTAATACTTCTTTTAATAATATTCGGTTAAATTCAAAGTTTTTCATTGGTGGGACTTCGGCTTCAATACGATATATGACAGAGTCATTATTTAATTCTTCAATACCTAATATGTTAATTGGTTTTTGTAGATAATTAACTTTTTTACTCGCATTATCAATGGCTTTTTGAAGTACTTTTTCAGCTTCTTCTATTTTATTATCATAAGATAGTCCAATATCAATTACACATATAGCATTCATAATACTATAATTAATAATATCATTCATATTTCGATTGTTAATTATTTTTACTTCGCCAGTATAAGCTCTGATTTTTGTTGTTTTTAAGCCTAAATAAATAACATTTCCTCTAAAGTTTCCAACTTTAATGTTATCACCAACTTTAAACTGATCTTCAGTTAAAACGTCAGCTCCACCTAGAAAATCTTTAATCATATCTTGCATAGCTAACCCCGCAACAGCACCAGCAACACCTAATGAAGCAAGTAAGGCTTTAGTATCGACTCCCCATGTCGCTAGTATAGTAAGTAGGGCGATAATTAAGATGATATACTTAATTATATTATTTAAAATAGTTAATAAAGTCAAAGCTTTTTTGTTAGAGCGTCTTCGAGCTTTTTTCATAAATAAGTTACTCATAATTTGTTTAATTATGAAATATAAAATAAAAGCACCGACAATAATACATACTGTAGTAATAACTTCTTTTGTAAATATACTTTCCATTTATCTACTCCTTTATATTTAAAATTTCTAAGATTCTATTTAAATCAGCAGTATTAGTAAAGGAAATTTCTATTTTTCTATCTTTAATTTTTACTTTAGTATCTAATTTATCTCTTAATAAATCTTGAACATATGTGTATTCATTATTCTTTGGTTTTCTAATTGTTTGATGCTTTTTAGGAGCACTTTCACTTTGAGCCTCGACATCTCTGACAGTCAAACCTTTTTCAGTAATGTCGTTAGCCATTTTGACAATTTCTTCTTTATCTTCTAGTTTACTTAAAGCTCTAGCATGGCCCATAGTAAGTTTTCCTGTAGTGATCATGTCTTGAACTTCACCTGGAAGACGTAAAAGGCCTAACATATTTGTGATATGACTACGGCTTTTACTGACTTTTTTAGCTAATTCTTCTTGAGTTAAGTTTAATTTTTCGATTAAACTTTTATAAGCTTTAGCTTCTTCTAAGGCATTTAAGTTTTCTCTTTGAAGGTTTTCAAGTAAAGCTATTTCAGCCATTTTTTCATCACTAATTTGTCTAATGATGGCTGGGATTGTTTTTTTGCCAGCTATTTTACTAGCTCTAAGTCTTCTTTCACCAGCAATTACATCATAACCTTTAATACTTTTTTTAACAATTATCGGCTGAAAGACGCCGTTTTCTTTGATTGACTCAGCTAGTTCATTTAAAGCATCTTCATCAAAAATAGTTCTTGGTTGATATGGGTTTGGTCTTAAATCATTGATATTTAATTCAACGATTTCTTCATGGTTAGTGTCTTCATATATGTTTTTTTCAAAGTCACTAACGTTGTTGACATTTAAATTATCTAAGTCAAATAATTGTTCTAGGCCTTTACCTAGGGCTCTTCTATTTTCCATTGCGAGAAATCACCTCTTTTGCTAAATTTATATATGCTTCAGCACCACGGCTTTTTGGATCGTAATTGATGATTGGTTTACCATGGCTTGGTGCCTCAGATAGTCTAACTAATCTTGGTATTATCGTATCATAAACTCTTTCTTTAAAGTAACTTTTAATATCTTGAACAACTTCTAAACCTAGATTAGTTCTATTATCCAACATTGTAAGTAAAACACCTTCAATGTCTAGAGTAGGGTTTAAAGTCTTTTGAGCAAGCATGATTGAATTTAATAATTGCATTATTCCTTCTAGAGCAAAGAATTCACACTGAACAGGAATAATAACTGAATTAGCGGCTGTTAAAGCATTAGTTGTTAAAAGCCCAAGTGATGGTGGACAATCAATAATAATATAATCGAAAATGTCTTTGGCAGATTCTAATTTATTTTTTAATTGTCTACTTTTTGAAAACTCAGGATCTAATCTACTTTTTTCAGCTAATTCTAAATCAGCTCCTGCTAAACTAATTGTTGCAGGAATAATATAAAGATTTTTAAATTTAGTCTTTTTTATTACTTCTTTTAGTTCAGCACCGTCAGTTAATAAATCATATATACTTTTTTTAATATCACCTTTGTCAATTCCAAGTCCAGTTGTACTATTTCCTTGAGGATCTAGATCTATTAATAATGATCTTTTGCCTAAATAGCCTAATGAAGCGGCCAAGTTAATACTAGAAGTTGTTTTACCAACTCCGCCTTTTTGATTGACAAGTGCAATTATTTTTCCCATTTATACCACCAGTTTCTACATTTATAGCTATATACATTTTAACACAACAAGTAAAATAAATCTATGGTAAAAAGATATATATTAAAAAAATGCCTTATTTTATTTAGCATTTTCTTCGATAATATTTTTCATTTGATCATATTGTTTGTATAAATACTGAACATGATTTTCTAAGAAGAAGTAATGTCTGACATAAAAAATTAAAATAATTAAAGCAAGATATAGAATAATTAAAAATAACCATACTTTTAAAGATATAATTACTGCTAAGAATAGAAATACTCCATAAAACAGGGTAACTAATAGATGAATAAGACGTTCGTGCTGGAAAAATTCTATTTTGATTAAATGATTTTCTATATCTTTTTCAGTAACTTTTTTTTCTTTTATTTTGTCATCAATACCTTTAATATAATCACCTAAATATTCACGCATTTTATCAACCTTCTAACTAATATAAAATTAAATATTAAATTAAAAGTTTAACTCAAACTTTTTGATTTTTCTAATTTACTGACTATTCTATAAGTATCTTCAAAATCTCTTTGAGAAATGCCATATAGATCATCGGGATTAGTAATATTAATATATCCTCCTGCAGCTATTTGCATGTCTGATCCCCACTGATTTAAGATGATGTTATCGTTTATTTGAACAAATACTTGTGGTCCACCAGTTGGTTTAAATAATTCAGGATTATCTAAATCGACTTCATACTTCTTTTTAAAGGTGGAATCATCAATGATCCATTGATTTAAATGTTCATTATTATCAACAATTAAATTTCCATCTTCATCTACTTTAGTAACTATCCATCCCGGTTCATTTGTGGTAGCATCTAGTTTTACTTGATCAACTTTTTCCATCACTTCGTTGCCATGGCTATCAACACTCCATGATATAACTTGATCGCCTACATTTCCTTGTTTAGCAATTATTCTAGCAAACTTTTCGGCTACTATTGGTTCTAATGTGTTATTTTCTAATCCTTCTTTTACGTACTGAGCAATATCTACTTTAATATAGTCCATAATTTTTATTCCTCCTTTTATAAATTATATCACAAGTATAGAATTTATTTCAATTTAGTTATATAATTAAACTAAGGGAGTGATTATATGGAGTTATTTGAAGCAATTGAGAAACGTTTTTCTAATAGGAAATATTTAGATAAGCAAATTAGTGATGAAGATTTGAAAAAAATTTTGAAAGCTGGAATGCAAGCTCCAGTTGGTAGAGGAAAATATGAAGATATGCATATAACAGTTATTCAAAATAAAGATTTATTAGACGAAATTAGTGGTTTTACTGATAGAAGTGTATTTTATAATGCGCCTACTTTAATTATAATATCTGCTCGTGATGATGGAAACGGTTTAGATAAAGAGAACAGTGCTTGTGTGGCGGAAAACATGCTACTCGCAGCTACGGCTTTAGGTCTTGGGTCTATTTATTTAAATTTAGTTATTGGTTTAATTAAAGAACATAAAGAAGTTTTAAAAAAATTAAATTTACCTGAAGGATTTGTTCCAGTTGTTGGTGTTGGAATTGGTTATGCGGACGGAAGTCACATTAGAGAACATGAAATAAGCATTGATTATATGTAAAATCAAGGAAATCAATCCTTGTTTTTATTTAATGCTTTTTTTACTTCATTACCAATACTTAAAAGTTCATAGTAATCTGACCAACTTAATTTTCCTGATACTGCTTTGGATAAGTTAGATAAAATCTACGCATATATTGGAGATCTGATACTGGAAATCCTTTGTTTAATGTTTTTCTTAATTCTTTTAATAATTCTTTAATTATTTGTTTGCCATATTCGGCTTTTATATTACCTTTTTGCTTTATAAACAAAAAAAATACTAAGAAAATTTATTTCTCAGCATTTAATATATCTCTAGCAGCAACTAAGCCAGTGGCGGCAGCTGTAACAATATTTCCAGCTTTACCGGCGCCATCACCAATAAAGTAGACATCATAATCTTTTAATTTAAAATGATTATCAGTTTCAATTTCATTACTAAAGAATTTTATTTCCGGTCCATATAATA
This sequence comes from Candidatus Coprosoma sp., assembly GCA_963928595.1. Lineage (GTDB taxonomy): Bacteria > Bacillota_I > Bacilli_A > RF39 > UBA660 > Coprosoma. The sequence goes on from CAWVFK010000044.1 coordinate 5,833, forward strand.
ATGTTTCACCATTATTGACTCCAGGAATAATTTCATTTAATTTATCTAATCCTTCAATAATATTAGTTATTATTCTATAAGGTAAAACTAGCGCTAAATCACCGGCTACACAATCTTTTAAAGTAGGGGTAATAAAGCCTTTGTTTATTCTGTTCCAATTACTACGTCGTCCCTGTTTTAAATCTTTTAATGTTTGGATGATAGGTTTGCCATCGCCTAAAACATTAGCTATATGGGCAATGCTTTCACCATATTCTCTAGTGTTAGTTACTGGTTCAGTTAAGTTTACTTTAGAGATAAAGGCAAAATTACTGTTATTGGATTTAATATCTTTTAAGGCGTGACCATTGACACAAATATATCCATAATAATTTTCTTTAGCAACAAAGCCACCAGGATTAGTACAGAAAGTTCTTATTTCATCGTTATAAGTATCAGTTTTAATAAAAATTGTTGGATCATAAATAACATTACATAGATCTTCTAATATTTCTTTTCTAACTTCAACTCTAACGCCAATTTCAATACTTTGTGAAAGATAAGAAATATTATATTTATCAGCTAGTTCTTGAACCCATTTAGCACCGGTTCTACCGGGAGCAATAACAACTTTTTTTGCTTTATATATTGTTTCTTTATTTTTTGTTTGGCAGGTTATTTCATGATTGTCTTTAGAAATACTTTTTACATCTAAAACTTTAGTTTGATCTAATAAATGAACACTTTTTTCTTTTAAATAAGTAGTAAAGTCATCAATATAACCTGGTAATTTATCACTTCCTAAATGTTTTTGTTTGATTAAAAGTAATCTCGCACCGGTTAGGGCAACTTTACTTTTTATTTGATTGGCTTCATCTAAATTAGATGGATATATTTTACTGTCCATACCAAATTCATTAAATATCTTTTCACAATCATCAATCAATTTATTAGCAGCCTCTTCATCCAAATATTTAAATAAATCACTTTTACCTAATTTAGGAATGAAATTTAATTTTCCATCAGAGAATGTTCCGGCACCACCATAACCCGATAGAATATTACAAGGATGGCAGTTAATACATTTTCCTGTTTTTTTCATTGGACAGTTACGTTTACTAGCAAATCTTCCTTCATCGATAAGTAAAATATTTAAATGTTTGTTATTTTTTATTAATTCGTAAGCAGTAAATAAACCAGCTGGTCCAGCTCCAACAATAATTACATCATACATTTTTTATCACCTATAATATTATATCAGAAAAACAAGACTATTTGCCTTGTTTTTCATTTAATTTTTCGATCAATTCTTTTTTAGTTAATTTAGAGTAGTCTTTTATTTTCTCTTCTTTAGCTAAATCTCTAAGTTCATCTAAGCTTAAATCTTCTAAACTAGCTGTTTTTATTTCTTCTTGTTTGTCATTTTCTTTTTTAACTGATTTTTCAAATTCTTCATGGGCTTTGATATCTTCTTCTGGCATTTTTCCATTTTTAACTAAGTAATCAATTTGTTCTTTAGTAATTGTTTCATACTCAAGTAAAGTTTCAGCTATTAGTTTTAATAAATCCATATTTTCTTTAACAATTTTCTTAGTTACAGCATATTGGTTAGTAATTATTTTTCTAACTTCTTCATCGATTTGTTTAGCTACTTCGTGAGAGAAGTTTTGAGCTTTATTATAATCTCTACCCAAGAAGACACTTGACCTTTCTTCTTCAAATTGGATAGGCCCTAAATCACTCATACCATATTCAGTAACCATAGCTCTGGCAATTTTGGTAGCTTGCTCAAAGTCATTTTGAGCACCAGTAGTTACTTCATTAAACATAATTTCTTCAGCTACACGACCAGCTAAGAAACCACTAATTGAATCAAGTAATTCTTTCTTAGTTCTTAAGTAAGTTTCTTCTTTTGGTAACATTAAGTTGTATCCACCAGCACGGCCTCTTGGAATGATGGTGATTTTTTGAACATCATTAGCACCATCTAATTTAATACCAACAACGGCATGACCAGCTTCGTGGTAAGCAACTGTACGTTTTTCTTTTTCAGTATATTTATGGCTCTTTTTAGCTGGACCCATTAATACTCTATCATGGGCCTCATCAATTTCGGCCATAGTAATTTCTGATTTATTTCTTCTAACGGCAAGTAGAGCAGCTTCATTTAATAAGTTTTCTAGGTCGGCTCCACTGAAACCAACAGTTCTTTTAGCAATGTTAGTTAAAGTTACAGTTGGAGCGAAAGTCTTACCTTTAGCATGAACAGCTAGGATTTCTTCACGACCTTTAGCATCAGGATAGTTAACTGTTACTTGTCTATCGAATCTTCCTGGTCTTAAAAGAGCAGGGTCTAAAACATCTGGACGGTTAGTAGCAGCGATGATAATAATACCTTCGTTAGCACCAAATCCATCCATTTCAGTTAATAATTGGTTTAATGTTTGTTCTCTTTCGTCATGGCCACCGCCTAGGCCAGCACCTCTTTGGCGACCAACGGCATCTATTTCATCGATGAATACTAGACATGGAGCACTTTGTTTAGCTTGTTTAAACATATCTCTAACACGAGAAGCTCCTACACCGACGAATAATTCGACGAATTCAGATCCACTAATATAGTAGAATGGAACATTAGCTTCACCAGCTACGGCTTTAGCTAATAAAGTTTTACCAGTTCCTGGAGGGCCAACTAATAAGACACCTTTAGGAATTCTCGCACCCATTTTTTGGAATTTTTTTGGGTTCTTTAAGAAGTCAATTAATTCTGACATTTCTTCTTTTTCTTCTTCTAGCCCAGCAACATCTTTAAATGTTACTTTGGTGTCACCACCACTTAAACGAGCTTTTGAACGACCAAAGTCCATAGATTTACTACCGCTACCCATCTGTTTAGTGATAAGGTAGAAAGCAACACCCACAATGATAACCATTGGTAAGATGTTGATTAAGAATAGTAAGATTGGACTTGAACTTGGGTCAGAAGATGTTGTAAGTTCAAAACCTGCTTGATCCTCAGCATCTAGTAATTTAACCATTGTTTCGTTGGTATATGGCATATTAAATGAGAATGTTTCATTTTCAGCATATCCCTTTAATTTACCTTTAATTATATAAACACTACTTTGGCTGTTAGGAACAACATTTATTTCTTTGACTTCCTTATTTTCTACAGCTTCCATGAATTCACCATAGGTAAGTTCATTGACTTTTGTATTCATTGTACCAACTAAGGCATACATACAAAATAAGAAAACTATAAGAAATAAATAAGGAAATAGTCCTCTTTTAACAACTTTTTTATTCATTACAAACTTCCTTTCTAACGATACCTAATTATTATATCATAGTTTCGCGGTTTTTCTCTATCAAATTTAGTTTTTTTTAGGCCCGGAAGCCAAATAATTTCGTCATTATCATCGGTAATTACCGGCCAAGAGTTTCTTTTATCTATCGGAATCTTTTCATCGATGAAAATATCTTTGAGTTTTTTTTGTTTATTTAAACCTTTTAAGACTAGTTTATCGCCGTCTTTTTTTGTCCTAATATGAATAGGGAGCTTTATTTCTTTTGAATTTAATTTAGTGACAAAATTCGAATGGTCAGTTGTTTCATCAATGATTTCAATAGTGTGATTATTAGGTAATGTTACTTTATCTTTTAAAATATAATCATACTCTTCATAATTTTTATTTTCTTCTATCCAAACATAATTATATGCTTTTTTGAGAATTTTATTATCGGGTAAATTTATTTGAATATTTGGTTTTTTATTTTTTACTGTGGATAAAATGTTATTAACATGATTATCATTAATTAAATTAATTTTATCTTTGTAAACATCATTTAAAATATTGTGAATAAGCTTTTTTTGAATCAATGGTTCTTCAGTTAAGAAAATTTCAACATTTAATTTATTATCTTGGTAAATTTTTTCAATCTTTTTAGCTAATACTTTTTCAAAATACTCTTCAGTTTCAGAAATTGTTTTACTAAATTCCAAAAATTTTAAATGGACATTTTTATTTTCTTTTTTTAGTGTTGGAAGAATGTATTTTCTAATACGGTTTCGCGTATAATTATCGCTTTCATTAGTTTGGTCAATCGCATAAGGAATGTTATTTTCTTTGGCATAATTTAATAATTCGGCTTTGGTTTTAGTAATTAATGGACGGTAGATCTTATAACCGTTTTTTTCAGTAATTTCACTAAATCCAGCATAACCTTTTAAAGATGAACCTCTGATTAAACGCATCATAATAGTTTCGGTTAAATCATCACCGTGGTGTGCAGTTAATAGGTAAGGGGAAGAATATTTTTTTATTAACTTATCAAAGAATTCATAACGTTTTGCTCTGGCATAATTTTCGGTATTTCCTTTATATTTATCAATGGTCATATATTCAAAGATAATATTCTCTTTTTCGCAGTATTTTTTGACCATTTTTGCTTCGTCATCACTTTCTTTTCTTAATTTGTGATTGACATGAGCACATACTATTTTTAAATTCTTTTCTTTTTTTACTTTAAGAAGTAGATTTAATAACACCATGGAATCTGGCCCACCTGACAAAGCAATAATAACACTGGAGTTGTTTGGTATTTCTTTTTTTAACTTTTCTAAAATATCATTCATCTTCATCACCCCATTTAATTGGTGTGATACCATGACTAACTAAGAAATTGTTGGTTTTGGAAAATGGTTTACTGCCGAAAAAGCCACGATGCGCAGATAGGGGAGAAGGGTGAGGACTTTCAACAATATAATGATTAGGGTTAGTAATTAAAGCTTTCTTACTTCTGGCGAAACTACCCCATAAAATGAAGACAATTGGTTTTTCTCTTTGATTTAATAGTTTGATTAAATTATCTGTAAATGTTTCCCAGCCTTTATCTTTATGAGAAAGTGGGGTATCTTTAACAACAGTCATAATAGAGTTAAGCAAGAAAACCCCTTGTTTAGCCCAGTCTGTAAGATTATTGTTAGTTCTAGTAACACCTAAATCATTTTTTAATTCTTTAAAAATATTATCTAATGAAGGCGGTCTTTTAACACCTTCTTCAACAGAGAACGATAGACCATGAGCTTCGTGCTCTCCATGGTATGGATCTTGACCTAAAATAACAACTTTTACTTCATCATAATCTGTATATCTTAAAGCATTAAAAATATTTTTATATTCTGGATAGACTGTTTTTTTTCCATATTCGTTTTTAACAAAAACGCCTAACTGTTTAAAATATGGTTTTTTAAATTCATCTTTTAAAAGTTCATCCCATTTTTTATTAATCATTATTACTGCACCTCTCGCGATATATTGTAACATTTTTCCTTGTAAAAAAAAAGAAAAAAATATAGAGAAACCTACCAAATATTGGTAGATAATTTTATTTTATGATATTTTTATTTTTGAATTAATTTATTAACTTTAGAAAACAAATATAGTTCTAATACACATACTAATAATAACATCCATATAACGTAATTTAATGAGTGGAAAACTAGGATTATAGCGGCAAGACCACTAATAGCCGCACCACCTATGTTTCTAGCTAGATTTATATAGGCAGACAAATCCTGTTCCAAACCTGGTTTACCATTTTTTAGTATTAAATCTTCTAAATAAACAGTAAATGGTCCTTTTACCATTTCAATTAATAAATATCCTAAAATCATTATCATAATTTTTAAAACAAAAGTGACGGGTAAGAAGTATCCAGTTAATAATAAAGTAAACGAAAGAATTAGTAAGGTACTTAATAAATAACCGGATTTATCTTTTAAATTTTTATATATTTTTGAAAACGTTTTATTAGAAATGATGGCGAATATATATGACAAAGCAACGATAAAACTGATAATAAAGGCGGCTTTTCCAATATTTACTTGGCTTTGTAATTCGGTTTGAACAAATAATTTAGCTTCACTTGGTCCAAAATCGATTACACCTGTTTCTATTGAAAAAGTTATAATCAATAGGATAAATATAATTGACCAAATTTTTTTGTTTTAGACTCTTTTTGTGATTTAGCAACTTTTTTTAACTTTGTATCTAATTCTGTCACATCAAAAAGATAAAAAGAAAAATATAAACATAGACAAGCGGAAATAATGGACAAGTACATTGGAAGATAGTTATTTATATTAAATAAAGGGCCGGCTAATAAACTAGCTATTAGGGCAACTATATAGTATTTTACTGTGGCATTATTAGCATGTTTGATGAAATCTTCTTCATGATTAATATAAATAAGATTTTTTCTTAATTCAACTAAGATAAGAGTTTTAAATATAAAAGATAGTTCATATAGAATTTGACCCATAGTAAGTCCTATAAAAGAGTTACAAAATGTAAGTAATATAGCACCTAAAATAAAAATAAAGTTACCAAGTCTTAATGAAATGGTATTACCTATTTTTTTTATTACTTTAAGTAACGGCATTTGAAGTACTATACTAAAGAATAATGCTATTGCTGATAATAACGAAAATTCTAAAGCAGATAGATCTTTAACACTGGTTAAATAAAGTGTATTTAAAATATCATAAAATAGTAACCAGCAAGATAGACTATAATACCAAGGATAAACTTTTAAAAATGTATTTATCTTATCTTTCATATTGACTCCTTACTTTATTTATAATATTTTTTCATTTTTTTCTATATTTATAACACTAGCTGTTTTAATATTTTTAAATTTCAAAATAAATCGGCTTTGTTATCAGAAAATGGTAAAGTTTTTAAATAAAAAAAGCGAAAATTTGAGCGACTGAAAATATTAAAATAATAATAGTTGTTAATTGTTAAATCTATTAATGTTTAGGTTGATATTTTAATAAAGTGAGCCACTAAAAAGGGGTTTTAAAAAAGATCAATAATCTTTGCACATACAAATATAATCATAATCTCCTTTTTATATATAATGTAATTACTTCTAATTTATTATATCACAGATTTATTAAATTTAGGTATTTAACTAAAATCATTTTCATCTAATAATGGAATAATATCTATAGCTGGTTCCTCATATGGATGGACTTGTTTTAATTTTGTTATAACTGTTTTTACTTCATCTATGTTGCATACTACTTCTAACTTTTCTTCATTGACATATTCTAATTTTCTTGGCTTACCAATATATGGATTAGCTTGATTATTTGGGATAAAAGTACCGATGACTTTAGTTGAGGTGGTACAGAAAGAATAATTTCCTATAATTCCGGCTCCAGCATCACATAGTGCGTTTCTAACAATATCTATTTTATCAGTAGGTACAGTTACAATGATTTTTACTTTATTAATATTTAAATTCATATTTCTTTCTCCAATCTTATATTTATTTTAGATTATTAGCTATTTCGGCAAATATTTCAATGGGTAAAGCTTCAGCTCTGACGGTTAAATCTAAATTATATTTTTTTAAAATTTCTTCAACTTTTTCTAAGTTATATCCTTTTAAATTATTTTTTAGTGTTTTTCTTTTTTGCTTGAAAGCATCTCTAACTAATTTAAAAAATATATTTTCATTATCAACTTTTATTTTATTTTCTTTTTTAGTAAGGGCGACAACTATACTATCGACATTAGGTCTAGGAATAAAAACATTTTTACTAACATCTAAAAGCTTCTCCACAGTAAAATAATAGTTTAAAAAAATAGTTAAGGAATTATATTCTTTGGTTTTCGGTTTGGCTTTAAATCTATCACCGACTTCCTTTTGAACCATAACAACTATTTTATCAACATTTAATTTATCTTCTATTAGTTTAATTATTATTGGCGTTGTAATATAGTATGGAAGGTTGGCCACAACATATGTTTTTTTGTAGTTATATTTTGACAAATCTTCTTCAACGTTTCGTTTTAAAAAATCTTCATAAATAATAGTTGTATTATTTAAGTTATGTTTATCTAATATTGGTTTTAATGTTTTATCTATTTCATAGGCAATAACATGACCTGATACTTTATCTAATTCAGTTGTGAGTGATCCAGCACCTGGACCTATTTCAATTACTAAAGTATCTTTATCAATATTTGATTTAGAAATTATACTGTGGATAATGTTTTTGTCCACAATAAAGTTCTGACCAAATTTCTTTTTAAAGTTAAAATTTTCTTGATTTAGTTCTTCTGTCATTTTTTTAGGAGAATATTCCATTTAAATCACCAATCTTTTTATATAAATTTGTTTTTCTTGAAACATTATATCATGTTCTATAAGTTTTTTGAAATTTTGGTTCATAAATTAATTGGTTCATTAAAAAAATATTTTTATTAACTTTTAAAAACTAGGTCTGGTTAGTTTTAGGTAAAGTTATAGTAAAAGTGGTTTCTTCATTTTCACTTTTAACGGTGATGTTTCCATTATGTAATTTGATTATTTCCTGGGCAATGGCTAGACCAAGTCCAGAACCGCCTAATTTAGTGTTTCTAGCGTAATCGACTCGATAAAATTTATCAAATAGTTTCTCTAACTCTTCTTGGGTTAGAGTTTTACTTTTATTAGATATGGTTATGATTAGGTCCTTATCTTCTTTAATATCAATATTAATTGGACTATTTTCATAGCTATAACTTATAGCATTTTTAATTAGATTATTGAAAACTCGAGCCATTTTAATAGAATCAGCTTCGATAAAAATATCTTTTTGGGTGGAAAAGTTAATTTCTTTATTTTGTTCTTTTAAAATAGGATAGAATTCATCAATTACTTGATTGATTAATAAAGTTAAATTTAGTTTTTCTTTTTTAATAGTTAAAGTTTCAGAATTATATTTAGTTATTTCGAATAGTTCGTTGATAAGTTCTTCTAGTTTATTTGATTTTTCTAAAGCTATTTTGATGAATTTGTTTTTTTGTTTGGTACTTAAGTTTTTTTCTTCATCTAAAAGAGATAAATAACCGATAATAGAGGTTAGGGGAGTTTTAAGATCGTGGGCGAGATAGACAATCAAATCGTTTTTCTTTTGCTCATTTTCTTTTGCTAAACGTTCATTAAATAAAGCTTCTTTTTTTATTTGATTCATTGTTTCTTCGGCTTCTTTTAATTCGTCTGGAAGTTTTATTTGTTCATCAGTTTTAGTAATTAGTTTACGACTTTCAGAAACTAATGCATCGATATAAGATAATGATTTCATTAAGGTTATTGTGAATATAATTATAAAACCTATAAACCATATTATGAGTAAGAAAAATCCTTGGTAAAATATTCCAGTAAGTAAAACATATAATGGGTCATCAGGGTACCAAGTTATACTAGAACATAAGTGGTAACCCACTATATAAAAAATGATAAAACAAATTGTATATAAAACAGTTACTTTAAATAATCTTTTTAAAAATTTAAAGGTTAATTCTTTTCCATATTTATTTTTCAATTTGATAACCTACTCCCCATATTGTATTTATATATTTCATTTTATCATTTTCACCGAGTTTTTCTCTTAAATGACGAATGTGAACCATGATAGTAGCACTACTTGTCTGAAGGTAAGGTTCTTGCCATACTTCTTCAAATAATTTTTCGGTAGTTATTACTTTGTTTTCATTTTCAGCTAAAAGATATAGAATTGCAAATTCGGTTGGTGTAAGAGATAATTTTTTACCGTCTTTTAAACATTCATGTTTATCTTTATCTAAAACTAAATCTTTGATGGCGATTATTTTATTTTGATTTTGATTGTAGCTTGTGTATCTTCTTAGTTGAGCTTTAACTCGCGCTATAAGTTCTAGAGGCATAAATGGTTTGGTTATATAATCGTCGGCTCCAATATTTAAACCTTTGATTTTGTCGGCATCAGTTATTTTAGCAGTCACCATGATAATAGGAAAATTATATTTTTTTCTTATGGTTTGGCATAAGGTAAAACCATCAATACCAGGCATCATAATATCTAAAATAGCTAGATCAATTTTTCTTTGTTCAATTATTTTTAAAGCTTTTTCACTACTATAGGTTTTGTAAACATTATAGCCTTCATTTTTTAAATATAATTCGATTAAATCAGCAATTTCAATTTCATCATCAACAACTAGTATATTCATATACTTCCTCCTAAATATTCTTCTAAGGTTAGATTTTTATCTGTTATATCTTTGGCTGCTTTTTTACCGACATAACGGTAGTGCCAAGGTTCATAATCTATTTTTGTTATTTCATATTTATCCTCTGGATATCTTAAAATGAAACCATATTTATAGGCATTATTTTTTAGCCACTCCCACATCTTTTCATTTTCATCATAATGGCCTTCATTACTAAAGTCAATAGCTAGACCTGTTTCGTGTTCAGAATAACCTGGAACTTGGACGGTCAAAGTTGTTTGTTCATAAGCTTTTTCTTTAGTGTACCCCTCGTTTTCATACGCATTCATTTTACTTTCAAATATTTGGGTTTGGTCATCTTTAGAACGATAGGCATTATTTATTTTTAAGGTTATGTTATCATTTAAAGCAGCATTATACATACGGGCTAAATCATTATATATTGTGTCAGCAACCTGATATCCGTTAAAAGAAACTAAATTTAAGTTAACATTATCTGGAAAAGCGTTTTCACTATTAACTAAAATTAAAGGATTAATTTCGCTGATTGGATCGACTGACGAATAGACATATGGTTTTTGAAGATAATAAACTAGATATATAAGTAGCACACCAATAATTAAAGATAAAATTTTTTTCATAAATAACTAACATTCCTTTCTATCGTCCTTTCAGTCCTCTGAAAGGCACAAATTGAATTGAAAAATAAATAATTAAATTTTC
>CAWVFK010000045.1:0-12985 GCA_963928595.1 Candidatus Coprosoma sp.
GAAAATTTAATTATTTATTTTTCAATTCAATTTGTGCCTTTCAGAGGACTGAAAGGACGATAGAAAGGAATGTTAGTTATTTATGAATATTACAAAAAAAGCTTTAGAAAATCATGATGAAATTTTTAATGGAGTAAAGTATGCTCCAGCGGGTGAGAATAGACCAATGGATGAAACTAATCCAGAATATGTTGAAACATTTTTAAATTTTGCATTTGATGAAGTTTATGAACATGGAAATTATGATAAGAAATTAAGATGGATGATAATTTTAGCAAGTATGATTGCTCAAAATACGAGAGGCCGTTATAAAGTTTTTTTAGCAGGGGCTTTAAATATTGGTATTACACCAGAAGAGATTATGGAAATTGTTTATCAAGCTGTGCCTTACTGCGGTATTGCGAGAGTGTTTGATATTATTTATGATACAAATAAGGTATTAGAGGCTAATGGAATAAAACTTCCAGTAACTGGTGGAAAAAGAATTTCTAATGAAGATAGATTTAAAGAAGGTTTAAAAGTTCAAAAGGAAATTTTTGGCGATGAGAATATCCAAAATATGAGAAATAGTGCACCTAATGATGAAAAACACATTCAAGATTATTTAAGTGCCAATTGCTTTGGAGACTATTACACAAGAGGATATTTAGACTTAAAAACAAGAGAGGTATTAACATTTGCAATGCTTATTTCTTTAGGTGGATGTGAACCACAAGTAAAAGGACATATAGGTGGTAATTTAAATGTTGGAAATACGCGTGAGTTTTTAATCGAAACAGTAACGCAATTACTTCCATATATAGGTTATCCTAGAAGCCTTAATGCTTTAAGATGTATTGATGAGGTGTGTAAATAATGAAAATAGTAGTTTTAACTGGAAGTCCACACAAGATAGGTACTTCAAATACTTTAGTAAATGAATTTATTAAAGGGGCAGAAGAGAATTGTCATAATGTAGTAAGATTTGATACTCCTTTTTTAGATATTCATCCATGTATAGGTTGTGATCACTGTGGTATGAATGGATTATGTGTATTTAATGATGATATGCCAAAAATATTAGATACTATTTTAGAATCTGACATGATAGTGTTTGCAACACCAATTTATTACTTTGGTTTTTCTGCTCAAATTAAAAGTGCAATTGATAGATTTTATTCTAGAAATGGAAAGATACAAAGTAAACATTTAAAGTCAGTATTTATTGCAACGGCTTGGAACAACGATGAACAAGTGATGAGCGGAATAAAAAAACATATAGACATTTTAATAGATTATTTGAATTTAGATAATAGGGGGATGATACTGGCAAAAGGATATGGTTATACTGGAGCTAGTACAGAAAATAAATATAAGGAAGAGGCCTATAATTTAGGTAAAAGAGTTTAGATATGAAAAAAAAGAGAAAAATCTCTTTATGCCATAATATCCCTTTTATTTTAGTATTTATATTACTATTTAAATGGAAAACAGCGCCTATCTCATCACCGATGATTTAGGGGTGCTAAAATAATTGGTCGCATTCAATACCTTTGTATTGAATGTTCCTTTTTATTATATAAGATCTTTCTAATCTATATACATTTTAACATAAATTTAACTTTATGGGAAACTTAAATTTTATTTTAAATTAATATTGTATTATAAGTTTATATTTATGTTATTGGGGGTTTTAGTGTATAATTTAAGTAGTAGGATTTAATATGGAGGTTTTAGATGAAAAGATTAAAAGGTGGAGTATCTTTAGTTATTTTAGGTAATATTTTATATTTGGTTTATATATTTTTTGGCTATAGTGAAAGTTCTTTTGGTGAATTTACATCAGGATTACTTCTAGGTCTTTCAGTGGGAATTAGTTTAATTGGAATTATTATGCTTATTATTTATGTTTCAAAAGAAAAATAATACTTTATTTATGGAAGTGATAAAATGAGTGAGATTGAAATTATTAAATTAGTGTTTGGAATATTTTTATCTATTGGTGGTTTAGTATTAATTATTTTAGCTTTTAAGTTATTTTACAAGTATTTAATTATGGAAAAAAGATGCACGTCTAAAACAGAGGGTATAGTTAAAAGATATACGATGGCAAGTTATTCTGGTGTTCATTTGCCTATTGTTTATTATGAGGCCTGCGGAAAAGAGTATAAGATTAAAGGCCCTGAGTATAAATGGGTTATTGAAAAGACAGTAAGTACACCTTTTAGTAAAAATGAAGTGGAATATAAAGAAGAGAATGGAATTTTGAGGATTAATAGATCTTTAAATTCTTTTGGTGGAGTATATAAAAATCCTATTCAAGAGTTATATCCAGTTAATTCTAAATTAGATGTTTTTTATGATCCAGATAATCCTCAAATTGCTTATGTTTTAAGATACTCTAATAAGAAAATCTTCTTTTGGTTGATGTTTATATCGGGAATACTAACATTAATAATAGATTTATTAATTTTGATATGTTTATGAATTACGTACGCCTTCGATGGAAACAAGAGCAATTTCCTTTAAAGTTAAAGTTGGAAAAAATAAAGAATTTGAAGAAAAATTTAATAAACATTTTGGAAAATATTTTAATTTATATAATAAATCTGATATTATAGATAGTAAGTTATTTGGTAATGGTGATGAACATCCACTTTTTAGAGATGTGATAGGTGATTATATTGCAATAGCTGAAAATTCTAATAAGTCTTTAGTTTCAGAAGGTGATGTAATTTTGTATTCACATCATGCAGGTTATACTGATGATGAGGTTTATATACCATTAATTATTGTTAATAAAGTAAAATAAAAGTAATTATATAATTATTTGTAGGAAGGTGAGATTATGAAATATTTTAAAAAATTAGTTGGAGATAGAATATATTTATCTCCTAAAAGCGCTGATGATGAGGCAGTAGAAAAGTATACTGAATGGATGAATGATTTTGAAGTTACTGATTATATTGGAAGAAGTGATCAGCTTACAACATTTATTGGTGAGAAAGAATGGCTTGAAAAAACAGTAAAAAATGATGGTAATAGGAATTTTGATATTGTTGATTTAGATAATGATAAACTAATTGGAACAGTTGGTTTAGTGCATATAAGTCAAACTGATAGAAGTGCAGTGCTTGGTGTTTTTATTGGGGACAAAGATTACAGAAGTAAAGGTTATGGAACAGAAGCTATTAATATGTTATTAGAATATGGTTTTAAGTATCTTAATTTACATAGTATTAGGTTAGATCTTTTAGATGTTAATGAAAGAGCTTATAAATGTTATTTAAAATGTGGGTTTAAGGATACTGGTTGTGATAGAGAAACAATTTTCTTAAACGGAAAGTATTACGGAAAGTTGCACATGGATATATTAGAAAATGAATTTGATGGAGATTATATCAGAAATAAAAATGTTTAGTGAATACTGAAAAACTTATCAATTTTTTTGATAAGTTTTTATTTATATTTGCTTTTTTTTAATTATTTTAAAGGAAAACACGAGGTGAATACAAGGCAAATATCATTTGACAATATAAAACCCTTGAAAAATCAAGGGTTAATTTCAAAATGGAGCAAGTGACCGGAATCGAACCGGCATCTTAGCCTTGGCAAGGCCATATACTAACCGTTGTACTACACCTGCGTCTTTTTAATTATATAATATTTTATGTTTGTTGTAAAGAAAATATTTATAAAAAATGAAAAAAGCTAGTTTAGTTACTAGCTTTTAATTGATTTTTAAAGATTTTTCTAAATAAAAATCTAACTAATGGTCCAGCATAAAAAACTTGCCAAAATAGGGCCATTGGAAAACTTAAAGTCCATGTTTGAACCCAGTTTACAAATAGGTTTTCCCAACCTTTAAATTCAAAAAGTAGGTTGGCTATTAATGTCATGATTGGACACATGAAGGCAACGGTTAAACAAGAAATCATTAAGGTTATAAATATAGGCTCTATTTGTTTAACATCTAGTACTTTAAAAGTTATTTTGTGAACTATTTTGCCAACAAAGAAAAATTCGATTAAGAAAGCAATTAAACAAGTTAAAGGCAATGCTTTTAATACTTCTAAAAATATTTCGTTAGATAGCCCACCACTATTAATGGATATATTATATGTTACCATAGCAAAAACCATTAAAATAACCATCATGATACCGAATATAAAATCTTGAAATTTAGTTTGTGGCATATAAAAACCTCCTTTCATTTATAAAAGAAGATTGTGTTTGTTCGTTAATCATTTAATAATGTACGTTTCCAATTATACCAATTTCTTTTTGCCTTAAGCATTATAACAAATTTTTTGGGTTTGTGTAAGTAAAAATGAATAATTTACATATTTATTTATCCATGATAAAATTGATATAGAGGGAAAATATGGAAAAAGTAAATGGGTTATCAAATGAAAAAGTAATAGAATTAAAGGAAAAAGGATTAGTTAATTATAATTCTGATGTTAAGACTAAATCAATTGGTCAAATAATTGTTGGAAATTTTTTTACTTTATTTAATTTTTTGAATTTTGGTTTGGCTTTAGCTATTTTTCTCGTGGGTTCTTATAAGAATTTACTTTTTTTAGGTGTGGTTTTTTGTAATACTTTAATTAGTACAATTCAAGAGATAAGAAGTAAAAGGGTTATTGATAAACTTTCTTTGCTTAATGAAAGTAAAGCGGTAGTAATTAGAGATGGTGTGGAAAAGCAAATTGGAATTCACGAAATTGTTTTAGGAGATGTAATTAAACTTAGAGCTGGTAATCAAATTGTTTCGGATAGTAGAATTTTGGATGGTGAAATTTTGGTTAATGAATCACTTATTACAGGTGAATCAGAATCAGTTACGAAAAATAAAGATATGGAGATATTATCTGGAAGCTTTGTGGTGAGTGGTTGTTGTTTGGCTGAGGTTATTCATGTTGGGGCAGATAATTATACAGCACAAATATCTGCGGAAGCTAAATATATTAAAAAAGTCAATTCTGAAATTATGAATTTTCTTAATAAAATTATTAAGTATATTTCTATTGCGATAGTTCCGATTGGGGTATTGTTATTTTTAGGGCAGATGGATTCTGGAACATTTAGTGATACGATTGTCCATGTGGTGGCAGCTTTGATCGGGATGATACCAGAAGGATTAGTTTTACTTACTAGTACGGTTTTAGCAATTAGTGTTATTAGACTTTCAAAATATAGTGTATTAGTACAGGAACTTTATTGTATTGAAACATTAGCTAGAGTGGATACTATTTGTTTAGATAAAACAGGAACTTTAACTAAAGGTGAGATGGAAGTGTCTAAGTTAGTACCACTTAATGGGACTAATATGAATGAGATTGTCGATGCTTTAAGCATGATGAGTTATCATATGGATAGTGATAATCAAACAATGGAAGCAATTAGTAAAAAGTATGCGAGAAGATGTGATCATAAAGTTTTAGAAATTGTACCATTTTCTTCACAAGCGAAATGGTCAGGTATTAGTTTTGAAGATGTCAGTTATGTTCTTGGGGCTCCAGAAATCGTTTTAAAGGATACAACAAAGATAGATAAGGAACTTAATCAGTATACTGGTAGTAATAGGGTTGTGCTACTGGGTCAGGTTCATCACAAGTTAAATAAAGCTTTACCTTTGGATGTAGAGGCAATGGCTTTGGTTATTATTAATGATAAAGTTAGGTTAGAAGCTAGGGCTACACTTGAATATTTTAAAGAGCAAGGAGTAGATATTAAGCTTATTTCTGGAGATAATCCAAAGACTGTTGCGGGTGTGGCTTCTAAAGTTGGACTTACAAATATTAAATATATTGATATGAGTAAGTGTAATAGTTCAATAATGGATATCGTTCAGGATTATAATGTTTTTGGCAGGGTTAAGCCTAAGCAGAAAAAAGAAATTGTTATGGCTTTAAAAGCCCATGGTCATACCGTGGCAATGACGGGTGATGGAGTAAATGATGTACTTGCTTTAAAAGAAGCTGATTGTAGTGTGGCTATGAATAGTGGAAGTGATGCGGCTAGAAATGTTTCACAGTTAGTACTTTTGGATTCAAATTTTGCTTCTATGCCTAAGGTTGTAGCTGAAGGAAGAAGGAGTATAAATAATATTCAAAGATCATCATCTTTATTTCTTTGTAAAACTACTTATGCGACTTTACTAGCAATTTTGTTTGTATTTTTACCACTTAGTTATCCATTTGAGCCAATTCAACTTACACTTACTAGTGTGGTAACCATTGGTATTCCGTCATTTATTTTAGCTTTGGAGCCTAATAATGAACGAATTAATGGTAAGATAATTATTAATGTATTAAAAAGATCAATTCCAACGGCTTTGACAATTGTGGCTAATGTTTTAATAATTGTGTTTTTACCAATCATTATTAGACTTACTGATGATGAAGTATCTACTTTATGTGTTCTTTTAACTGGACTTACTGGTTTTATGCTTTTGTATAGAATTAGTGTTCCATTTAATGCAATTCGTAGATGTTTGTTTGTATTTTTAATTACGATGTTTACGTTAGAGGTTGTATTTTTAAGGGACTTATTTTCACTAACAATTTTAACACCAAAACTTTTAATTTTAACAGCCGCTTTATTTATGATTGCTATATCTTTATTTAATATATTTACAGATTTATTTTACAAAATTTCTAATAAAGTGAATTTTTTAGAAAAGCCTTGATTTTTGGGCTTTTTTCTTTGATATTTTACCGACAAATATTGACAGTAAGTGTAAAGAGGATGTATAATGGTAATAATAATGGAACGGGTGATGGTATGATTGATGAAAAAGATACAGGGGCGTTAATTAATCAAATACGCGTGGTGACACGTGATCATATAGATTGGATTAAAACACAGTTAATTAAATCTGGTAATTTTATGGTGGCTAGAGGACGTGAAGTTTGGATCGATGTTCCCAATAGTAAGCTTAAAAATATTGTGACTATTCCTAGTAAAAACGAGCCTAATTATCGTGATGCGTGGGCAAGAGTTTACAATTTGGCTGTGGATTATTTGGAAGGATGTCTTAGTTATGCTTGTATGAGAGGTGAACTTGATTATAGAACGATTAACTGGCCAGAGTTTAATCCAGAAAATGCGGATTATGCCCGTCAGCTTGAAAGTATTTGGGATAATTATAAATTAGAGGTGGCTAGAAAATTACAAGAAGAAGAACAAAAGAAAAAACTTACAGTTACTAAAAGTAGTGTGATGTTAGAACCGGTTAATACTAGTAATATCGAAAAAGTTTATAATGAAGAGGTTCGTGAAATAGAACCGTTAAAGGTAGAGGAACCAGTGATTTCTGCTGAACCGCCTAAACATGTATCAGCTGAAGATTCAGCTATGAACTTTGTTTCATCTGAACCGGTAAACCTTGAGTCTGATGATAATGTTATAAATTTCCAAGAATCATCATCTGTTAATTTGGAAAGTACTGAAGAAATTGTGACTCCAGAGTTTACAGAAGAGTTTGTCGCTCAAAAAATATTAGATGGGGATAAGTTGACTAAAAAAGATGTTCGAGATTTAATCGATCAAGGAACTAATTTAGTGATTCTTCCTTGTCAAGATATTGACAATATTAAAGAAGAAAAATTATTTTTTGAAAATATGAATGTATGTAATGATGAAAATGTTGATACTGGTGTAATGATATATGGTAAAGCTACTGATGAAAAAGATGCTACATATGAACTTAAGAAATTATTTAAACTTTTGGATCAATGTGGTAATAGTTTTACAAGATGTGTAGTATATGAAGTTAATGATAAATTTGTTCAAAAGAATAAAGATAGTGAAATGAAATTATTAAGTTTTATCAATGCTTATACGATGATTGCGGAAGGTCTTGCCAAGGAGGGAATGCTTCCAATTATTTCTATGAATTTAACAAGCAAGAAAATTTTAGAAGATATTTATAAACGTTATAATTTAGACAGTAAATATGAAATTGTCTATATGGTTTTAGTTAGAGAACTCGATGAATTATCTAAAGAAGATTCAACTATTTTAATGGATCCACAATATGATTATGACATTATGACTCTTAGAAATCCAAGATTTAAAAATAGTGAGATGATTAGAGAAATGTTAGAGAGTAAGAAAGCAATAAATACAACTTTAGCGAAAGCTGCATAGTTGTATTTTTTTTCTGATTCATGTAATATTATTATAAAGGTGGGTGGCGAGATGCTAAAATTAAAAAATATTAAAAAAGATTATAAAACAGGTGATTTTGTTCAACACGCATTAAAAGGAATTAATTTAACCTTTAGAGAAAATGAGTTTGTGGCTGTACTTGGACCTAGTGGTTCTGGTAAGACAACTTTATTAAATATTATTGGTGGTTTAGATAGATATGATAGTGGTGATTTAATTATCGATGGTAAGTCAACTAAAAAGTTTAAGGATAAAGACTGGGATGCTTATCGTAATCATGCGATTGGTTTTGTGTTTCAAAGTTATAATTTAATTGGTCATATTACCGTGTTAGAAAATGTGGAAATGGGTATGACTTTAAGTGGTGTAAGTGCAACTGAAAGAAGGAAAAAAGCTTTATCTTTACTTGAAAAAGTAGGACTTAAAGAACATGCATATAAAAGGCCAAATCAACTTTCTGGTGGTCAGATGCAAAGAGTGGCGATTGCGCGTGCTTTAGCTAATGATCCTCAAATTATTTTAGCCGATGAACCGACTGGAGCTTTGGATAGTAAAACAAGTACCCAGATTATGGATTTAATTAAAGAAATATCTAAGGATAAACTAGTTATTATGGTTACTCATAATGCGGAACTGGCTGAAAGTTATGCTACAAGAATAGTGAAAATGAAAGATGGAGAACTTTTAAGTGATAGTAAACCTTATGATTCTGACGAAAGTAAAGGTAATTTAAATATCAAGAAAACAGCAATGAGTTTTTGGACAGCATTAAAACTTTCATTTGGTAATATTCGCACTAAAAAAGGAAGAACAGTTTTAACGGCATTTGCCTCATCAATTGGTATTATTGGTATTGCTTTGATTTTATCTTTATCTAATGGATTTAATATCGAGGTTGAGAATTTCGAGCAAGACTCGCTTTCACAATCGCCGATTATAATTACTAATCAAACGGTTCAGATGGATGAAGATACTTTAAATGAACTTCGTGGTGATGGTAGTACTATAGAATATCCAAGTGATAAAAAGGTGTATGCGCAAAATAATATTGCTGATACGATAATTCACAGTAATAAAATAACAAGTGATTATATAGATTATTTAGATAAAATGAATAAAGATGATATATCTGGAATTTCTTATGTTAAGGGTACAAGTATTAATCTTGTCAGTAAAAACGGTGATGATTATAGTTTAGTTAAACCTAGTTCTAGTTCAATGATGAGTAGTACTTCTTCTTTTGAACAGTTACCTAGTAGTAATGGTGATGATGGAATAATCAAAAATAATTATGATGTTTTAGCTGGTGAGGTTAACGAGGATGAGCCAGGGTTAGTCCTTTTTGTAAATAGTAGAAATCAAATAAATTCTGATATATTAAAACAGCTTGGTTTTGATGAAAATGTGAGTTTTGATGATATAATCAATAAAGAATTAAAGGTTGTTTTAAATGATGATTATTATACAAAAGTTGGAAATAATTTTATGGTTCAAACAGATTTAGAAAAGTTATACGATAGTAAAGATAGTATTACGGTTAAAATTATGGCAATTTTACGTGGTAAGGAAGATAAAGAATTAATTGCAACTAATACAGGTCTTTATTATACGGAAGCTTTGGGTAAAAAAGTTATAAGTAGTAATGATAAATCGGAGATAGTAAAAGCTCAAAAAGATGCGGATTATAATATACTTACAAAACAATCTTTTGATGATACGATGACTAAGGATATGATGTTAGGGTATTTAGGTGCTGATGTGGTGCCGACAGCAATTTATATTTATCCTAAAGATTTTGAAACTAAAGATGACGTTGTAAACTATTTGGATAAGTATAATGAAGGAAAGGCAGAGGAAGATGTTATTCAATATACAGATATGGCGGAGATGATTTCGACATTATCTGGTAATATTATGGATGCGATAACAATAGTATTAATTGCTTTTTCGTCAATATCATTAGTGGTATCTTCAATTATGATAGGAATTATAACTTATATTTCAGTACTTGAAAGGACTAAAGAAATTGGAATTTTAAGAGCCATTGGTGCGCGAAAGAAAGATATTACAAGAGTATTTAATGCGGAGACATTTATAATCGGAATATTTTCAGGAATATTTGGTATAGTTATCGCATATTTACTTACAATTCCAACAAATATGATTATTGAAAATTTATCTGGACTTGCGAATGTAGCTAAGTTAAATCCAGTTCATGCTTTGATTTTAATTATTATAAGTGTGACTTTAACGATTATTGGTGGAGCTATTCCAGCTAATATGGCATCTAGAAAAGATCCTGTTGAAGCACTTAGAACAGAGTAAACACTCTGTTTTTTCGTTAATTTGACATTATTTCTCATTTTGGTACAATAGTAGAGCTTTAGAAAGGAAGAAAAAATGAAAAAAGAAAGTACATTAACGATGTTGGATGTAAAAAATGAGAAGTTAGCTGTAAAAAATAGATTAAGTGGTAGTTTATCTGGTGTAATGATTACTGAGATGACACCACAAAAATCACCAAGAGAGGAAGCATTGGAAAGATATGCCCAATTTTTTAAGAAAAATTTAGCAAAGGTAGACGATATTGAAAGTCCTGATTATACCGCTTTAGAAATTGCGAATGATGAGGGATTAAATGTTACTTCTGTTTTAAAACAGAATAATGCAAAATTAAACTTTAAAATTTGTCATATTGGACTTATTGAAACTTTAATTGAAAATCCAGTAGAACTTCAAAAAGTAAATTTAATTCATGCGGTTTTACCTTTTGATAATGCTAGTGCATTGGTGACATATTTATCAGATATTCCAGAGATTTCAAATGCAACAACAAGAGTTGCTTTAGGTTTATACGGCAACTCAGAAGATTCTAATTATGATTATAGTAGAAGAGTTTTAAGCAGAATGATTCGAAGTTTAGATTTTTTTGACTACAAAGACGATGAAATTGATGGAACCACTGTAAAGATGGTATGGTCAACTTATCAAAAAAATATGAGAATGAGACATTAATGTCTCTTTTTTGGTGTATAATTGTTTTGGTGATAGAATGGAAAATAAATTAAAGAGAATAGTAAACATTTTAAAAGATAATGGTAAAACAATTAGTACGATGGAATCATGTACTGGAGGAGCAATTGTAAATGCGATTACAAATGTGCCTGGTGCTAGTACGGTTTTAAATTTTAGTGCTATAACTTATTCAAATGACTTTAAGGTCAAAATGGGAGTAGACAAAAATATTATTGATAAATATACTGTTTACAGTAAAGAAACAGCTAGAGGAATGGCTAAAGCGATTAGTGATTTTGCCTTGAGTAGTTATGGTATAGGTATTACTGGTAAACTTGGTAAAAGAGATTCTAAGAATAAATGTGGCAATGACAATCAAGTATTTATGTGTATATATGATAAAGGTATCGATAAATATATCGATTTTGATATTTTTGTCGATAGAGATAATCGCCGTGATGATAAAAAAGAGGTTTTAGAAGAAGTTGTTGATAGGCTTTTAAGTTATTTGGAAAAATAGATATGGATAAAAGATTAGATTATTTGTTTCAAAATTTAAGTAAATCTAAGTTTCGTTCATCATTTCATTTACGTAAATATATGATAGATTATATTAATGAAAAGGGTATAGATAAGATTAAAGAACATGCCTATGATTTTATTAATAAAAAGATAAGACCGGCTTATCCAAATAATGATGGAAGACAAACGGCGATGAGAGGACATCCTGTGTTTATAGCTCAGCACGCAACTGGAACTTGCTGCCGAGGCTGTTTAGAAAAGTGGCATCATATTCCTAAAGGTAGAGAGCTTACTGACAAAGAAGTAGATTATATTGTAAATGTGATTATGCACTGGATAAAAGGTGAGATGAAGTAATAAAACTTCTATACAATTTTGTTTAATTATGGTATAATTTTAATGGTAATCGGTTGTTTCTGATGACCAAATATTAAAGGAAGGGAGATATAGAATATGGAATTAAAAGGAACAAAAACTGAAAAGAATTTATTAACTGCTTTTGCTGGAGAAAGTCAAGCTAGAAATAAATATACTTACTTTGCATCAACCGCAAGAAAAGAAGGTTATGAACAAATTGCAGCAATCTTTGAAGAAACTGCTAATAACGAAAAAGAACACGCTAAAATGTGGTTAAAAGCTTTATTTGGTGGAGATGTTAAAGATAGTTTAAAAGTTGATACTAAAGAAGCTTTAAAATTAGCTGCTGAAGGTGAAAACTATGAATGGACAGAAATGTATGCAGAAATGGCTAAAGATGCTAAAGAAGAAGGCTTTGATAAACTTGCTTACTTATTTGAAGAAGTTGGAAAAATCGAGAAAACTCACGAAGAGAGATATAATAAATTATTAGATGCTGTTAAAGATGAAAAAGTATTTAAGAGTGAAACTCCTAAGATGTGGGTTTGCCGTAACTGTGGTCATGTTCACTATGGTGAAAGTGCTCCAAAAGTATGTCCGGTATGTGCTCATCCACAATCATATTTTGAAATTAAAGCTGAAAATTATTAAGAAAAAAGAATTGCTGAATTTATTAGCAATTCTTTTAATATACTTAAATGGTGTCCCCTTGGGGGCTCGAACCCCAGACCCACTGATTAAGAGTCAGTTGCTCTACCAACTGAGCTAAGGAGACAAGTTCTTAATAAGTATAACACAAAATAGTATGTAAATTCAATAGTTATTTTTTGATTATGTGTTTAAATTCTGTAGAGTTACAATTGATGTGAGACCAATAAACTAGAAAAAAAGCAATAAGTCGTATAAAATATTAATTGAACAAAAAAATTATACG
>CAWVFK010000046.1:0-19755 GCA_963928595.1 Candidatus Coprosoma sp.
CGTATAATTTTTTTGTTCAATTAATATTTTATACGACTTATTGCTTTTTTTCTAGTTTATTGGTCTCACATCAATTGTAACTCTACACTATAATTAGGTAAATAGTCACTAAGACTATTGAAAAAATAAATATTTTATGTTAATATTAAATAGGCATTGCAAAATGTCTACTTATATGGCCTGTTGGTCAAGTGGTTAAGATGCCACCCTCTCAAGGTGGAGTCACGAGTTCAATTCTCGTACAGGCTACCAATATGTATTTTACTTAAATATTTTTAAGTTATTAATAAAAACTGTCACGAATAATTTTCATGACAGTTTTTTCTTTTTAATTTTATTGTTTAAAAAAATCTGTAATATCTATTTGAAGTGATTCTGCGATTCTTCCTAAAACAGCAATTGTTAAATGTTTATTTCTGCTTTCGTTTTCGATATCGCATATATACTCACGGGACATTTCCGTCATATCCGCAAGTTCTTGTTGGGTTAACCCTTTTTTTAATCTAAACTTTTTAACATTTTTACGAATAATAGAATAATAATATTCATCATCATGTATATAAGCTTTTTCTTTCATGTAAATCACCAGCCTATTTATATATTTTCTCCCAAAAAGTAAAATTTATATATAGGCTGATAGCCACATTTTGTGATATAATAAATTAGAAAGGAGTGTGAGTTATGTATTGTTCAAATTGTGGAGAGAAAATAAATGAAGGAGCAGATATTTGTCTTAAGTGTGGTCATAAAGTAAAAAAACATGATGACAAAACTAATATGAACAATAATGGGGTTAATATTCAAAATATTCCAAATGAATATAGACCAATTTCTATGTGGGGATATTTTGGATACGAAATATTGTTTATGATACCATTTATTGGCTGGATTATTTTATTAATATTTGCCTTAGGTGGACATTCTAATATTAATGTTAAAAATTTTGCTAGATCATATTTTTGTATATTAATTATTATTGTTATCTTATTTATTTTTATTGGTGCTATAGGTGCAGGAACTGCCGCATCAATGTATTAAAAGAAACAAATGTATATTATGTCAAAACAATGTGTTAATTGAAACACATTGTTTTTGTAAAAAGAGGAAATTGTTATTTTTTGTCGTCTATTAATAAATAGAGGTGATTAAAATAAATTACTATAATGAAATAAAAGAAACTTTAGTGAAAAACGAAATATATAAAAAGTCAAAGATTATTCTAAAAACAAAAGCGATTTAAACACTTATTTTGAAGTAGGTAGATTAATAGTCGAAGCCCAAGGCGGAGAAAAGAGAGCTAAATACGGAAATAAGTTAATCAAAGAATATTCTGAAAGGTTAACTAATGAACTTGGAAAAGGGTATACATATACTAATTTAAGTAGAATGCGCCAATTTTATTTATTATGGCAAAAAATTGCGCCACTGGCGCAACAATTATCGAATCTAACATGGAGTCATTATTCTTTAATATTTCCATTAAAAGACCAAAAAGAAATAGAATATTACCTTTATATTGCATCAAAATTGTGTTTGTCAAAAAGAGAACTTAGAGAAAGAATTAAATCAAATGAATACGAAAGAATCGGATACAAAGAGGAACTAGAAAAGCCTAAAATAAATACATTCATTAAAAATCCAATAATAATAAAAGTAAGTGATAAAAACGAAAAGCTAAGTGAATATGCATTACATAGGTCAATTTTAGAAAACATAGATGATTTCTTAAAAGAACTTGGTATAGGCTTTACATATGTAGGTAGTGAAGTAAAAATTAAAATAGGCGATACCTATAATTATATTGACTTCTTATTTTTTAATACCAACTATAACTGTTATGTAGTAATAACACTAAAAGTAACCGAATTAAAATCTGAACATCTAGGTCAAATAAGTGCTTCAAAAAAACAAAATAAATTAATAATAAAATTAAAATTTAATAAGTAATTTATGATACAATATCTATAGAAAGTAGGGAGTTAAATGAAAAAAAGTAAAAAAAAGAAAATTATAATCGCCATAATTGTAATTTTAGTGGTATTTGCCGGTATAGTAGGATACACAGTTATATCTGATTTAAAACAAGAAGAAAAATTAAGCAATGAATTATCTGAAATTGTTGATTTAACAAGTGCGAATTTAAGTGATATGGATATTGATAAAATAAATGAAAAACTAGATAATATTATCACAACTGGTGATTATGCTACCGTTGAAAAAGCCTTTAAATCATATATGAAAGATGCTTTTAATAGTTTACTTCAAATTGTAGATGTACTAGAAGATGAAAAAATAACAGCCTTGCTAACAGTAGAAAATTATAGTAAAGATGGTAAAGAATTTACAGATTCAAAAAATTACATTTCCAATATGATCAAGAAATTAGAAACCTATAAAGAAGATTATCATAAATACATGAATAAAGAAAAAGCTATGTCTTATATTGAAAATAAAGGTCTAGATAGTTACTACACCGATTTATACGAAAAAGAATATATTGGTGATATAAACTCCATAGATTTGTCTGAATTAGATGCTTCTATAGATGAACTTATTTCTATTTTGAAAATGGAAGAAGAAGTATTAAACCTTTTATCAGATAATCCAAATAGTTGGACCATACAAGGAGAAAACATTGTCTTTTCAGATAATAATATTTTAGATAAATATAATAATCTTGTAAAAACAATAGAAACTGAAATTACTAAAATTTAACCTAAAAAGATAAGCTAACGAGCTTATCTTTTTCATTATTAATTATCTAAAAGTCTTCTAGTTCTTTCTCTCTTTTTAACCTTGACAGCGTATTTAATTTCATTCACACTCATAGAAGTGTCATTAGCGCCATTATGGATAACTTCATCTTTATGTGAAGATATAGCCAAATAAATTTCCTGTAATTTTTGAAGTTCATTTTCAGAAATACCACTTGAATTATTTAAGGCATTATTTATTAAATTTTGAATACGTCTTTCTAAATCACTAAGAGATACTAATACATCTTCCGCATATAATACATAATCTATAAGATTTTGTTTTTGCTTACTAAATTTATCTTGTTTCACAGTCCCTTCATAATCAATATAAGGCTTTGCATTAAAATCATTTAACTGCTCATAAGTAGGTAAAGTAGAAACGTCAAACATTAAATTACTTACAACCATTGTAAAGTCAGTATATGCCCAGCCGTATCTTATTTCTTTGCTATATTCTAAAATATATTTTGCACCTTTAATATTTATATAACAATATGGACCATTAATTTTTTCATAAGTAACATTTCCATCAGTCGCCACATCCATAATTTTATTTATAGAATCGCATTTTGCTAGATTGTCATTCAAATCGGGCTCAAATACATACCTAAAATGATTTATCCCAATTTCTGATAATTTTTCCATTCTCTCTAAAATAGCACTTCTGTTCTTATAAGTTTCCTTTAAAAGCTTATACATCTTATCCGTAGAACAATAGTCTAGTGAAGATATAAATTTTTTTATAAATATACTATATTTTAAAATAAAATCTCTATACATTTTTTTGCACAATTTAGACATCTTTCTTTTGTTATTTAAAAACATATCACAGGCATTTTTAAAATCTAAATAATTGTACCCCTTACTATTTATTAATGAGTTAAAATCTTTACTAAAATTTTCATATTCGTAAAATTCTTCTTCTGGAAGTTCTAATAAAGCCTTCGCAATACTTACATCGACTTTAATACTATTATCCAAATTGTAAAATTTCATTTTTATCTCTCCAATCGAAAATATTATAACACCATTTATTTTATTTAGCTAGATTTAAAATAATCAAATTAAATCAATTTATTAACAAATCATATTGACAAGCTGTTATAACTGTTATATAATTCATATAACAGTGAGGCGATGTGTTTGAATATAATCATAAGTAATGGAACTGACACCCCAATTTTCAAACAAATAAAAAATTCTATTAAACAGTCTATTTGTAATAACAATTTAAAAGAAGGCGAAGCTTTGCCATCAGTCCGTTCTTTAGCCACCGACTTAAAAATCAGTTTTCTAACGGTTAAAAGAGCTTATGATGAATTAGAAGAAGAAGGGTTTATCAAAACCGTTCCCGGAAAAGGTAGCTTTATCGCCCCCAAAAATCTCGAATTAATTAAAGAAGAAAAACTAAAAGAGATAGAAGAGTTAACTAGTAAAATTTACAATATTGCGAAAATATCAAACATTTCAAATGATGACATTAAAGAAATTTTTAAAATTATATTTGAGGAGGAAAAATAAATGAAAAATGTATTAGAACTAAACGGAGTATCTAAAAAATATCCAGGTTTTGAGTTAAATAATATAAGCTTTACCATTCCTAAAGGAATTATTACTGGCTTAATTGGTGAAAATGGCGCGGGTAAAACTACTACCATCAAAGCAATTTTAAATATCATTAAAACTGAAGGCACCATCAAAGTATTTGATAAAGATAATAAAAAATATGAAAAAGAAATAAAAAAAGATTTAGGTGTTGTTTTAGATGATAGTTTCTTATCAGATTATCTAACTGCCCAAGGTGTTAATTCTATCATGAAAGAATTTTATGAAAACTGGGATGAAAAGAAATACTTTAACTATCTAAAAGAATTTAAATTACCACTAAATAAATTAATCAAAGATTTTTCAAGTGGTATGAAAATGAAAATAAAAATTGCTGCTGCCATATCACATAACCCTAAAGCCTTAATATTAGATGAGCCAACCAGTGGGTTAGATCCAATCGTTAGAAATGAAATATTAGATATCTTTAGAAAATACATAGAAGAAGATGAAGAAAGATCCATTTTAATATCATCGCATATCACCACAGACCTCGAGCACTTATCAGATTATATTATTTTCATACACGAAGGAAAAATTATCTTTAACCTGCAAACCGATGACTTATTAGAAAACTATGGTGTCATCAAATGTGATGAAAACGACTTTAAAAAAATCAAAAAAGAAGACTATATCAGATATAAAAAGGAAAAATATCATTACGAAGTTTTAGTAAAAGACAAAAACTGTATCAAAAAAACATATAACTTTAACACAGTTGATAAACCTTCAATTGATGAAATAATGTTATTTTATGTGAAAGGAGAAAAATAATGAAAGGGTTAATAAAAAAAGATCTGTTAAATTTATCTAGTTATAAAATGAGTCTTTTAATCACTATAATATTTTGTTCTATCGCTATTGCCGGTACAGAAAATGCTTCTCTTGCCCCAATGATTATATGCGCTATTATCGGAATGATATCTTTATCAACATTCAACTATGACGAAGTATCAAAATCAGAAAAATATATCTTATCACTTCCAGTAAATAGAAAAGAACTTGTTATATCAAAATATATTATCGCCATAGTTTCCGCTATTATCGGTGCTATCATCGGTGTGCTTTTAACTATATTAATCGTAAACATCATGAATAGTGTGAGACCAAATAACTTAATCAATTTAGATTATGATAATCTATTTATTACAAGTTTAAGTGGTCTATTTGGTATAGCTTTAATTCAAGCAATTCAAATACCAAGTATTTATAAATGGGGTGCTGAAAAAGGCCGAATTCAAATGTTCATTTTAATCTTCTTAATGGTCTTAATCATTGTTGGAATAGACTTTACACTTACTAAATTAGGTATTAATTTAGATGTTCAAAAAATAAATACTTTTCTAGAAACTTATGGAGTATATATTTTAACATTATTAATTGTTATTATGTACACCATATCTTATAAAATTTCTTATAAAATATTCATTAAAAAAGATTATTAAAAGTATCGCTATAAAGCGGTATTTTTTTTACATAAAAAAGGATTTAGCTTATAAAAATCGTATATTAATAAATAGAGGTGATTAAAATTAACTACTATAACCAAATAAAAGAGACTTTAGTTAAAAACGAAATATATAAAAAAAGTTAAAGACTATTCCAAAAACAAAAGTGATTTAAACGCTTATTTTGAAGTAGGTAGACTCATAGTTGAAGCTCAAGGAGGAGAAAAGAGAGCTAAATATGGTAATAAGCTTATTAAAGAATATTCTGAAAAGCTAACTAATGAACTTGGTAAGGGATATAATGCGACCAATTTAAAGAGAATAAGACAGTTTTATTTATTATTTGAAAAAGGTGCCGCAGTGAGGCACCTTTTTGGAAGTCTTACTTGGACTCATTATAAATATTTATTACCTTTAAATGATGACAAGAAAATATCTTACTATATTAATGTTGCAATATCTCAAAATTTATCCTATCGTGAGCTTAACGAAAGAATCAAATCTAATGAATATGAAAGAATAGGGTATAAGGTCGAGCTAGAAGAACCTAAGATAAATATTTTAATTAAAAATCCAATAATAATTAAAACTAATAATCCAAACGAAGAATTAAGTAAATATACCTTACATCAAGCAATTTTAGAAAACATAGATGATTTTTTAAAAGAACTTGGCATCGGTTTTGCCTATATAGGTAGTGAAGTAAAAATTAAAATGGGTGACACCTATAATTATATTGATTTTCTATTTTTTAACACCAACTATAACTGTTATGTAGTCATAGAGCTAAAAGTAACTGAACTAAAATCTGAGCACCTAGGTCAAATAACCAAATATATAAACTATGTAAATAAAAACATAAAAAAATCATTTCATGATAATACAGTCGGTGTAATAATATGTAAAAAAGAAAATAAATTTGTCATGGAATACTGCACAAATCCTAAAATTTTTACAACTACATATAAAACAAGTTAATTAAAATCTTTATAACATCATATTTAAGTGATATAATAAAAATATAATAAGTGAGGTATCAAGATGAAAAAAGCATATCAAAAATCTATAGATGAAATATATACTGAATTAAATACATCAAAAGATGGCCTATCTAAAACAGAAGTACTAAAAAGGCAAAAAACATATGGCCTAAATGTATTAATCGACAAAAACAAAAGAACAAAATTACAAATCTTCTTAAGTCAATTTAAAAATATGATGATCATTCTTTTATTAGTTGTTGGATGTTTATCCTTAATATATTCATTAATTACTGGTGATGACTTCCTAGAACCTTTAGTTATTTTAGGAACCACTTTAGTAAACTGTATTATGGGTTATTTTCAAGAATCAAAAGCCGCTAATGCGACTGAAAAATTAAAAAAATATTCGGCCAATTATGTCACAGTCAGAAGAAATGGCACCAGCACGGATATAGATGCTAAAGAATTAGTCCCTGGAGATTATATCATTTTAGAAGCTGGTGATAAAGTGCCAGCCGATGCTAGAATAGTCGAAAGTTATTTTGCTAAAACGGATGAATCAATTCTAACCGGTGAAAGCAATAATATCGAAAAAAATGAAATTACAATTCCAAATGAAACTATCTTAGCTGAAACGTACAACATGATCTATTCTGGGACAGTCATTGTCTCAGGTAAAATAGAAGCAATTGTCATAAGTACTGGTATGAACACTGAACTTGGTAAAATTGCCAGTGTATTAGACACTAAAGAAGAACCAGCAACCCCAATTCAAATGAAAGTTGCCAAAGTCAGCCGTTTTATTACTGGTGTTGCCTTTATCTTAATCGCTTTTGTCTTAATATTTGGACTAATCAATCATTATACCATTTTAAATATTGTTATGCTTTGCATATCAATGATTGTAGCTAGTGTTCCAGAAAGCCTCACTATTGCCATCACTGCCACACTATCCATTGGTGTTAGCGGAATGGCTAAAAAGAAATCCATTGTCAAAAATTTAGCCGCCATCGAAACACTAGGATCTACAGAAGTAATATGCACTGATAAAACAGGCACCCTAACCGAAAATAAAATGAAAGTCACTAAACTTTATACAGATAATAAAGAAATAGAATTAAAAGATATCAAAAATTATCAAACCTTAATTAATGTCATGGATAATTCTAATTCTGCCACCTTAGCCTCTGATGGCCTATATACTGGAGATGCAGTTGATGTAGCCATAAAAAATTATTTAAAAGAAAATAATTTAAAATCAGAAGAAGTTACTAAAATAACCGAATTACCATTCGATTCAAAACGTAAAATGATGAGTGCTGTTTATAAAAAAGATGGTGAAACATATCTTTATCTTAAAGGTAGCCTAGAGGCCATTTTACAAAGAAGCACCAAAATTTTAATCAATAATGAACTTCAAAATTTAACTGATGAATATATAAATCAATATAAAAACATAGAAACTCAAATGTCTAAAGAATCCTTAAAAGTAATTGCTTTCGCCTATAAAAAAATAGATAAAATAGTTACCAACGAAGAAGATTACTTTAACGAAGAAAAAGATTTAATTTTAACCGGGTTAGCTGGTTTCAAAGATCCTATTAGAAAAAATATTAAAGCTTCTATTGATATGTGTAAAGAAGCCAGTATCATTCCAATTATGTTAACAGGCGATAACCTGCAAACAGCTTATACAATCGCTAAAGAAGCTGGAATATGTCAAAATATAGATGAATGTATAAATGCTAGCGAACTATCAGAACAAGACTTAATTAAAAACATTAATAAATATAAAGTATATGCGAGAGTCAGTCCTGAGACAAAAGTACAAATTGTCAAAGCCTTTCAAAAAGAAAATAAAGTTGTAGCTATGACAGGAGATGGAGTAAACGATGCCCCAGCCATCAAACTAGCTAATGTTGGTGTTGGTATGGGTAAAAGTGGAACCGATGTCACCAAAGATGTATCAGATATTATTCTTTTAGATGATAGCTTTAACACAATTGTTACAGCTGTATCTGAAGGAAGAAGAATATATGATAACGTTATATCTAATATCTTATATAACTTATCTAGTAACTTTACCGAAATTTTAATCATTTTATTTGGTATGTTAACCGGTAATACCATAATATCCGCTATTCATGTTTTGTATATTGACCTAGTAGCTGATACCGTTCCATCAATAGCTTTAGCTTTTGAAGGAGCCTCTAAAAACATCATGAAACAAAAGCCAAACGGTTTAAATAAAAAAATCTTTACTAAATTTTTTAGTGGCTTTCTAATTTTATCAGTAATCTTAGAAACACTAATAAGTCTATATGTTTATTATAGATTCTTGCCACTTGGACAAGGTGTTGCTCAAACTTTAGCTCTTTTAAGTATCGTTATTAATGAATTTGTCTTCGCATATAACTGTAGATCCTTAAAAGAACAAATACATAAAAAAGGTATATTCAAAAACAAACAATTAAATATCGGAATACTTGCTTTAATACTTGTTCAAATTATTGTATTCTTTAGTCCAATCGGTAAAATATTTGGACTTGAAGCAATAACCATTAATCAATTTATATACGTAATTTTAATAAACCTTGTTTCACTTGTAATTATTGAACTATTAAAACCTTTAATTGTAAAACACTTTAAAGATGAGTGATTATTAAGAGCTAGTGTATAAGTACACTAGTTTTTAAATGTCAGTTAATACCAAAATATGATATAATTAATTAGTAGTGCAAAAGTAGGTGATAACGTGGATCAAGAAAAGTTTGGTAAATTCATTAAAGAACTAAGACAAAAACATAATTTAACCCAAAAAGAATTCGCTGATAAATATCATGTAACTTATCAAGCTGTAAGTAAATGGGAAAATGGAAAAAACATGCCTGATAGTACTCTAATAAAAAAAATTAGTGAAGACTTTAATGTCAGTTTAGAAGAACTCTATAATGGTGAATTTAAAAATAATAAAAAAATAAAACCAACGTGGATTATTATAGGCCTCATTTTAATTTTTATAATTGTAATTTCAGTTTTGATGTTTTTCAAAAATGATGATTTTCAGTTTAAAACATTATCGGCCAATTGTCCAAACTTCACAATATCAGGAAACATTGCCTATAACAGCCAAAAATCAGCCATATATATATCTAACATTGAATATTGTGGTGGTGATGAACAAGAAAAATATAAAGAAATAGAATGTATTTTATATGAAAAAAATGGCAAAACAGAAAATAAAATAAGTTCTTATAAATATAATGAAAAAGAAAGTATTACTTTAGAAGATTTCTTAAAAGAAGTAACATTCACAGTCGATGATTATGAAAAAACATGTAAAGTATATAAGGATGGTTCATTATACTTAAAAGTGAATGCTAGTGATGACCATCATAAAATTATTACTTATGAAATACCTTTAAAACTAGATGAAAGCTGCACTAAATAAAACTCAACTTAAGGTTGAGCTTTTTTCAACCAATTCGTTATTGATATTTTATCTTTTTATGGTTAAACTATTATTGTAGGAGGTTTTAGTATGAAAAAGAAAAGTATTATTATGTTAGTTATAAGTGTTTTAATAATTATAACAATTATTGTATGTGCATTCTTATTTAATGATAAAGGAAATCGTTTAACACCTCTGCCAGCCCCAGAAGCAACAGAAGGAGTTAGAGGTGAATTTGGAATTGATAAAAACATCAATGAAGAAACTATTGATAATTATTTAAATAGAGAAGACTCTGTTTATAGAGATATGAGAATGTTAAAAGATCCAGGAAATTATGAAGCCATTGGTGGAGATGCTTATTTATCTGGATTTGTTAAAGGTTTTGAAGTAGTACCTTTACCATACTTAGTCAATGTATCTGGACTACCTGAAGAAGTAGGTGATACATATAAAGGAAAAACCTTATTCACTGAAAAAGATGGAGAATATACTGCTAATTATGAAGAATCAATGGACATTTTAGAGTATCTATTTCCAAAAGATAAAAACATTTTCTTAATGTGTGGTGGTGGTGGTTATGCAGGCATGACTAAAACCATGTTAGTAAAACTAGGTTGGGATGAAAACAAAATTTATAATGTTGGTGGTTACTGGTATTATGAAGGTAAAAACAATGTCGAAGTTAAAACTACCAAATATGGTGACACTTCATATGATTTTTGGAAAATTCCATATCATGACATAGACTTTGATTCACTTCATGAGGTTAGTACAAATGAAAATGAATAAAAAATTCATGTGGGTTATACCACTTCTTTTATTGATTTCGCTAGTTTTTGTAGTCATAAAAATTATGCCCATTCAAAAATTTTCTTTAGAAGATAAATATTATGGAAGTAGTGAATTTATAGAAATTGGAACATCTGATTTAGAAAAATTAATGGATGATAAAGAATCTTTTGCTTTATTTGTCTATCAGCCCGCATGCGTTACGTCAGCTAATTTTGAAGAAGTATTATATGACTTTATAACAAATAATAATATCAAGATTTACAAAATTGCTTTTTCTGATATTAAAGATACAAAATTAAGTGAATCAATAAAATACTATCCATCATTTGCCATCTTTAACAAAGGAATAATGGTTGATTATCTAGATGCGAATAGTGATAATGATTTAAAATATTATAAATCTAATGATGACTTTGAAAAATGGTTTACAGACTATGTTCTATTAAAAGAAGTTGATAATTCAAACTCAGTCAGTAATGAAAATAATGCCGAAGAAAACACCGACAATAATAATGAAGAAACCACAAATACCACCCCCGAAGAAAATGTAAAAGAAATTAGTTTAGAAAATGTTACTCATGATAAAAATAAAGTTAATATTTACCTTTTCTGGGGAAGTACCTGCCCACACTGTAAAGAAGAATTCGCTTTCTTTGATGAAATAAAAGAAGAGTATGGCGATTATTACAATTTATATACTTATGAAGTTTGGGAAAACCAAGAAAATGCTGAAATTATGAATAGATTCGCTACTGCTTTAGGAGAAGAAGCTAAAGGAGTTCCTTATACAGTTATAGGTGATGTTTCTTTCACGGGTTTTGGTGAAACTAGTAAAGAAAAATTTATAGAGGCTATTAAAACCAAACATCAAAATAGCAGTGATATATATTTTGATAAAATAAAAAACAAAGAATAAATCATTTGTCATAAATACAAAACTATGATAAAATGTATATAGATGAGAGAAATCTCATAAAATAAAAAAGGAATGTTCAATACGCAATGTTGAACGCGACCATGTTGGCTGCGCCTAAGTCATCGCTGATGAGTTAGGCGCCTTTTCTATTTAAATAGTAAAGTAAATACTAAAATAAATAGAAGGAGGAGTATGCAAAAGAAATAGTTATCTCTTTTAGTCATAAACACCACCTCCATTCTTGTGAAAGAGTAGAGGCCACGCCCAACTATTGAACATTCCTTACATATAAGTATAACAAACCATGACACTAATTACAATGATTTTTTATCACATTTTGTTAAAATAGTTGTTTGTCATAAATATAAAACTATGATAAAATGTATATAGATGAGAAAAATCTCATATAATAAAAAGGCACATTCAATACTTCCATGTTGGATGGTGCCAAAATTTTTGACTTCACCTAATCACAGATGTGTTAGGTGGTTTTCTTTTATATTAATACTATAAATAGTAAAAATACAAGTAGGAAAATAAGAAGGACCAAAGAAAGAATTAAAAAATCTTTCTTGTTCATCATATCGCCCCCTTTCTTTTAAAAAGAAAAGTGGCAACCACCCAACTATTGAACATTCCTTATATACAAGTTTGACAAACCGTTATATAAAATGCAACATAAATTATCACATCTCGTTAAATTATAAAGACCTATTTTAAATAATTAAGATAGGTCTTTTGCTTTAAAAATTGTCTTAAACAACTTTTTAGAATAATCGTTTATTTCATCTAAATTAAAATCAATTTCACCTCTAAAATACTTAATATATAAATTAACAATTCCATCTACAAATACGGAAACATCTAAAGCAAGATCTTTATAAGTATATTTACTACTTAATATTTCCACCAATTTTGCATTAGCAAGTTTATTTAATCTCTCCATAAAAATCATTGCATCATTAGTTTTTAAAACTGATGAGTAAAGATTATTATTTTCCTTCAAAAACAAATTAATCTTATCCAAAAAATACTCAATATCAGAAATAGAATTAATATCTTCCCTCAAAACATCCAAAGCCTCATTTTGAAATTCTTTTGCTACCTCATCTAAACTATCATAGTGAGAATAAAAACTTCCTCTAGTAATACCAATATTTTTTACAAGTTCAGTTACTGTAACTTTATTGAATTCTTTTTTCTCAGCTAACAAATTAGCAAACTCTTTTCTAATCATTTCCTTAGTTTTTTTTGAAGAATTATTTAAACACTTAACCTTCATATTCCACCTCTTGCTCCTTATTATACATCACGCCATCCATTTTAACAACCATAAATAATTTGTCAAAATTTTAACACTGAACAAGTTTTTGCTCTACTAAAAAATAAAAAAAACGTATATAATTACTTGACGTAGCTAAATTAAGGAGGGAAAAAATGGCATATATAAAATTTGATAAAGTTTCAAAAGAATATAAAACAGGAAATATAACAATAAAAGCACTAAATAACGCTAGCTTTGAAATAGAAAAAGGAGAGCTTGTCGTTATAGTTGGACCTAGTGGTGCGGGAAAGACCACTGCCTTAAATATTCTAGGCGGTATGGATTTTGTCACTAGAGGCACAGTACTAATCGATGAAAAAGACATAAGTACATACACTAGAACCGACCTCACAGAATATCGGCGAGATGACATTGGTTTTGTATTTCAATTTTATAATCTAGTTCAAAACTTAACAGCTAAAGAAAATGTTGAACTAGCCACCCAAATTTCCAAAAAACCATTAAACGTTGATAAAGTTCTTGATAGTGTTGGACTAAAAGATAGAAAAAATAACTTTCCATCTCAGCTTTCTGGTGGCGAACAACAACGTGTCGCTATCGCCAGAGCCATAGCCAAAAATCCAAAAATATTACTTTGTGATGAACCAACTGGAGCTTTAGATTATAAAACAGGAAAACAAATACTAAAATTGTTGCAAGACACTTGCCGAAAAAATGGTATGACTGTAATTATAATTACCCATAATGGCGCTATCGCCCCTATGGCTGATAAAGTAATTCATTTTAAAAATGGTGCCGCAGAAAAAATAGTCATCAATAAAAATCCAAAACCAGTAGAAGAAATCGAATGGTAGGTGAGAAAAATGAAGAAAAAAGCATTAAATAAAGACATAAGAAAATCAATCACTCATTCATGGGGAAGATTTATCTCCATTATGCTTTTAATCGCTCTAGGTTCTTTTGCTCTCACAGGTTTATCTATAACTGGACCAGACATGAGGGCCACAGGAACTAACTATTTTCAAAAATATAATACAGCTGATATAACTATAACTAGTGATTATGGCATAGATCAAACAGAAATAAAACAAATTGAAAAAGCCGGTAAATTAAAAGAAGTAGAATATATCTACCTAAAAGATGTTACCGTTAAAGGGACAAATAAAAGTTTTAGATTATTTTCAAAACCCCAAAATGTCTCCAAATATGAGCTAGAAAGTGGCCGCTTGCCAGAAAAAGATAATGAAATAGCTATCGATGTTAAAAACAAAGAAAATTATAAAATAGGTGACACTATAACCTTTACTGAAAACGAAGCAACCACTTTAAAAAAACACACCTTTAAAATTACTGGTTTTATTAAATCACCCGAAATTTTATCTTCTTTAAATAGGGGAGAAACCACAGTTGGGACAGGTACTCTGGATTTCTATGGTGTTATAAATCCATCTGTATTTGATTCAAAAGTATATATGATGGCCAAATTAATTTTTGAAGACACAAATAAATTAGATCCTTACAGCGAAGAATATAATAAAAAAGTAACCAACCATAAAAAACAGTTAGAAAATTTACTCAAAGATAGTAAAGAGATTAGATTTAATTTAATAAAAACAGAATATAATAGTGGAATAAAAGATGCTAAAAAAACGCTCGATGATGCCAAAGAACAATTATCAAGTTCAAAAAACTTATTAGATCAAGCTCAAATTCAAATTAATAATTCAAAAAATCTTATCAAAACAAACGAAAATAAATTAAATAGTAACGGTCAAACGTTAAACACCGCCCAAAGAAACCTTAATGCACAAAAAAGTGAATTAAATAGCAAGAAAAATGAGCTAAATGACTTTAGCCAAAAATTAGAAAATGCAAGCTCTCAAATAAAACAAAACGAGCACACCTTATCTTCATTTAAAGACACTTTAGATATTAAGGAAAGTCAAATCTCAACCAAAGACACAGAATTAAATAATCAAACTCAAGAACTTGAAACAAAAAAAGAAGAGTTAAAAAATGCCAAACAAGAATTAGAAACAAAAAAACTAACATTAGAAAATCAAAAAATAGATTATGAAAATACTATTCAAACATCAAAAGAAGAAATTACCAAAATAGAAGAAATTTTAAAAGATCCTAATCTTAGTGAAGAAGAATGGCAAAACTATACAAACAAGTTAAATGATTTAAAAACTAATCTGACAAATATAGAAAATGAATATAACACATTCATAGAAAACACATATAACATAGAACTTCCAAAAATTAACGAAAAACTAAATAACATCGCCAAAAAAGAAATAGAATTAGATGAATTGCAAAAAGCACTTGAAAAAAGT
Organism: Candidatus Coprosoma sp.; assembly: GCA_963928595.1. Classification (GTDB taxonomy): domain Bacteria; phylum Bacillota_I; class Bacilli_A; order RF39; family UBA660; genus Coprosoma. The sequence goes on from CAWVFK010000046.1 coordinate 15,579, forward strand.
AAAATAGAATTAACGCAAGCTAAAAAAGAATTAAACATTCAAAAGCAAACTTATGAAACCTCATATAAAAAACTAGAAAAATCCAAATATGAATATGAAAAAAACAAGCAAATATATAATAATTCCTTAATACAAATCCAAAAGGCAGATAATAAAATTAGTAATTTTCAAAAAGAATTAAACCAAAAAAATATAGAATATAAAAATGGTCTAGAACAATTAAAAAATGCTAAAAGAGCGCTAAAGGCAAAAGAAACAGAGTATTATGAAAAATTAAACCAATATAATAATGCTCTTCCAGAGGCGACATCAAAGATAAATGAAGGTGAAAAACAATTAAAACAAACCTTAATAGAATTTGAAAACCTAGAAAGTCCAGTATATGAAGTATATAATCGTAGAGAAGTCCCTGGTGGAGAAGGTTATGATATATATGAAACAGTATCTTATATAATTGATTCGCTAGCCAAAGTATTTCCACTATTTATGTACTTTGTTGCTGCGTTAGTAACTCTTACAACCATGACTAGATTTGCCTCTGAAGAGCGAATTAATATCGGAACATTAAAAGCATTGGGATATCAAGATAAAGATATTGTAAAAAAATTTGTTATTTATGGATTCATATCTGCAAGCCTAGGCACATTAATTGGTGTAACCACCGGTCATATTCTGCTTCCATATATCGTCTATAATGCCTATGGTAATAATTTTACCATTCCAACCATCGAAATACATTTCTATTTAAAAGAAACCATTTTAGCATTCATTCTATCAATGCTATGCAGTGTCATTCCAGCCTATATCTCTGTTAAAAGCACATTAAAAGAAAAAACCGCAGATCTACTATTGCCAAAAGCACCTACTGCTAGTTCCAAAATATTACTAGAAAAAATAAAACCATTATGGAATAGATTAAACTTTACTAAAAAAGTTACCGCTAGAAATATTTTCCGTTATAAAAAAAGAATGTTCATGACAATATTTGGTGTAGCTGGCGCAAGTGCTATATTATTTACTGGTTTTTCTGTTCAAAATTCAATATCCATAATTAATGATAAACAGTTCAAAGAAATAATCAAATATGATGCCATTATTGCCTTAGAAAGCAATATTCAAAACTCTGAAAAAGAAAAAATCAATAAATTACTTAATAATGAAGATATAAAAGACAAAAAAAGTGTATACTATGAAACAGTCTATAAAGAAATCGGTGAAAAAAAGGATAAACAAGAAATTAACTTAATAGTTCCTAAAGAGGAAGATAATTTTCAAAATTATATAGACCTGCACACTAGAAAAGGTAAAAAGTCAATTACTTTAGATGATGGTATCGTAATATCAGAAAGACTCGCAACTTCAGCCAATCTAAAAAAAGGAGACACATTCACCTTTGAAGATAGTAAAGGAAATACCCATAAAGTAAAAATTTCTGGCATATGTGAAATGTATGCTGGACACTTTATATTCATGAATAAAGAAGTTTATCAAAAAATATATAATGAAAACTTCAAATCTAATGCTTATATGCTTATATTAAATGATGGCAGTATGGAAAACACTCAAAAAATAAGCGCAAAGTTTATGAAATTATCTGGAGTAAAAGGCATCGTTCAAAACACCTCCATGTATAATCTAGTAAATGCAATAGTTAAATCATTAAATAAAATCATGGTAGTTTTAATCGTATTAGCATCTTTATTAACTGTTGTTATTTTGTTCAACTTAACCAATATAAACGTTGCAGAAAGAATAAGAGAATTATCAACCATTAAAGTATTAGGATTTAGAGATAAAGAAGTTACAATGTATATTTATAAAGAAACAATAATATTATCACAAATAGGTATTATTGTTGGATGGTTATTTGGTATATTCCTTCACACCTATATTTTAAATGTAGTTCCACCTGATGAAGTCATGTTTGATCCATCAATATGGATTGGCGCTTATATAATATCATTTGTTGTCATAAATGTTGTAACACTCACTTTAAAATTTTACGTTAATAAAAAGCTTATAGATGTTGATATGATTGAAGCATTGAAATCTGTTGATTAAGCACAAATCATTAATATCTTTAAAATGTTAAAATTAAAATAATCATTTGTCATAAAATTAAAAATATGATAAAATGTATATAGATGAGAGAAATCTCATAAAATAAAAAAGGAACATCCAATACTCGAATGTTGGATGGGCCACATAATAGGTGTCCACCTAATTCATCGGATGAGTTAGGTGGTATTCTTTTATATCAGTACTATTAATAGTATTAATAATAAAAGGAAGATAATAATTACTAAAGATAAAATTAAAAAATCTTTCTTGTTCATTATATCGCCCCCTTTCTTTTAAAAAGAAAAGTGGCAACCACCCAACTATTGAATGTTCCTTGACATAAGTATAACAAACCATGACACCAATTACAATAACAATACGTTATTTTATTAATTCGTAAAAACTCTACCACCAGTAGGTGTTCAAAAAATAAAAACTGTTTTATAATGTAGTCAAAAGGAGAGAAGACTATGAATCAAGAAAAAATAGGTAGGTTTATTGCAAGGAGCCGAAAAGAAAAAAATTTAACCCAAGCAGAACTCGGAGAAAAATTAAATGTATCCTATAAAGCAGTTAGTAAGTGGGAAAACGGCAGAAGTATGCCCGATATTTCCATTATGCAAGAACTATGTAATATTTTAGGTATTTCTTTAAACGAACTTTTTGCTGGTGAGAAAATCAAAGAAAAAGATATAAAAAAAGAATCTGAAAACAATCTTTTAGAACTTCTAAAAATAAATTATAAAGGTAAAAGTAAAAGAAAAATTCTTATTACAATTGTTGTTATATTAATAATATTCTTTCTTATAATAATTGGTAAAATGTTACTCGTAAAATACGGCTTTGCCTATGACGATAATTTAAAATACACTCAGGTTTACATCAGTGGTGAAAGTAACATAAAAGGTGATGTCGACATAAATGAATTTGGTAAAATAAGTATCGATTTCGATATAGGAGCTAATAAATATGGCATGGCTGTTTTCAAAAGTCCAAGTAAAGCCTTTGTTAGACTAAAAAAAGATTATTCTGAAGGTATTAAATTAATTAAAGATGAATTCAATTTACTTCCACTTACTAACTTCACTTATAAAGATTATAAAACCTATGGCTGGCAAGTAACTAAAGGAACAAAAAAAGCAAAAGAAGAGGCAAGATTTGTCAGCGCGTTTTTAGATATTTATGAAAATAGTTTTAATTAAAATTCTAGAAAAAACCTAGAATTTTTTTCTTATCAAAAATTATTGTCAAACATATACCCATAATGTATAATGAAATAGATGTGAAATAGTAGGAGGTACACATGAAATTAGTTATCAAACATTTAAAGAAAAGTTTTGAAAAAAAGAAGTTTTAAAAGATATAAACTTTGAATTTGAAAAAGGAAAAATCTATGGTTTACTTGGCCGAAACGGTGCCGGTAAAACCACCTTATTTAACTGTCTAAATGAAGACTTAGAATTAGATGGTGGCGAGTTTTATATAAACGATGAAGTAGATAGAAAAATTAAACCAGAAGACATTGGTTATGTTCTATCTACACCTAATGTTCCAGAGTTTTTAACCGGAAGAGAATTCTTAAAATTCTTCATCGAAATAAATAAAAATAATATTCAAAATGAAAAAGATATTGATGAATACTTTGATTTCATGCAGATAGAAAAAGAAGATAGAGACAAACTTATGAAAGATTACTCTCACGGAATGAAAAACAAAATGCAGATGTTAGTAAACATCATAGCTGGGCCAAATATTTTACTGTTAGATGAACCATTAACATCATTTGATGTTGTAGCCCAAGAAGAAATGAAACAGATGTTTAAAAATATAAAAAAAGATCATATCATTATTTTCTCAACCCATATTATGGAACTAGCTTTAGACTTATGTGATGAAATAGTTGTTTTAAATAAAGGCATTTTAAAAGAGATAACCAAAGATAATCTAGACACTGAAAGCTTCAAAAATAAAATAATTGAAGCCCTAAAGGAGGAATAATATGTTAGAAGCATTTATTACTTCCTTTAAATGAACAAAATGCCAAAATAAATTTTGACATTAGCTTACCTCACGGTAAGCTTTTTCTACTTCACAGAAACCTAAGGCTTCTCCATAG
>CAWVFK010000047.1:0-6603 GCA_963928595.1 Candidatus Coprosoma sp.
TGGTAAATTTTTATTTTATCTTCATAACTTAATTTTGACATATAAAAACCTCATTTCTATTTTGTCCAAGAAATGGGGTTCATATCAATTTGAGGTGCTTTTTTTGAGGGTGAAAATTTGATGATAAAAAAGGAACTTTGTATTTTTTGCTGTATATTAATATATAGATACAGATTAAAAATGAACACGACAATTTGAAGCCACAAATTGCGACTTCAAACAATAATGAATGTAAATGCACTTTTGAATAAAATAAACAAGATTATTTAGACTATTTTGTTGTATAATTAAATTGGTGATAATATGGCGATAACTAAAACAAAATTTATAAATTATGTAAGATGTCCAAGATATGTGGCTTTGGATAACCTTAAAAAAGAAAAATTAGATAGTATGATTTCAATTGAAGAATATAAAAAAGAAGAAGAGTTAGAGCACATTACAGAACTTTTGGGCAATATGTTTGATGAGGATGGGACTGATTCAATAGATATTAGAAATGAACACTTAGAAACGATGATGCCATATTATAATAAAGTTGAAATTTTGGCTGGAGAACTCGCGCCTAAATATTTTAAAGGTAGTTTTAAATTTTCTAAAAGTACTTATAACCAAGAAAGTTTTGATGCGGTTGTTGATAATATAAGGTATTTGTGTTATGTGGATATATATAATGAGAACGAAGATGGAATTAATATTATAGAGGTTAAGGCAACGACGACTAAAAAATATTTAGATTTAGGTAGTAAGGAAAATTCGATATTTCAAAAAGGGAAAGATGGAATTTACTATTTACTTGAGGATTTGAATTTAAATATTGAAGATTATATGAATCTAAAGGTTTATGAGAGAGAGCGGGCTAAGTTATTTAATAAGTATACGGGTCCGGGCCATTATATTTACGATATTGCGGTTCAAAGGTTTATCGTTGAAAACGATATGAAAGTGCATCATGAAAAAAAGAATGTGAAATATTATTTAGCGGTTTTAAATAGTAATTATGTGTTTGATGGAAAGTATGAAAATGGCGTGCCTGTTTATGATATGATAAATGGTGAGGATATTATTTCATATATTGATGTTACTAGTATTACACGGGATATGATGGATAAGATATATTTGGATAGTAAAAAGATAAAAGGATATATCGATGATTTAAATGGTTCTAGAGTATTACTTGGAGAGTACTGTGAGTATAAAAAAACAGTTAAGTGTAAGTACTGTCCACTTTGTTTTGACATTTTACCAGAAAAACATTCGATACTTTGTTATATTGATAATCATCATGGGTTTAAAAAAGGAAAAGTTAAATATAATACATTTGATTTGATTAATGATGGTAAGGTAAGTATGTTAGATATTTCTGATGATATGCTGAATAGAGAGAAAAATAAAATTCAAAAATATTCAGTTATTAATAATAAACCTTATATAAATGAAAAAAAGATTAAAGATGGAATTAAACAAATTACATATCCGCTTTATCATTTAGATTTTGAAACATTTCCTTGTCCGCTTCCTAGATATAAAGGAGAAAGACCTTATACTCAATCAGTTTTTCAATTTTCACTACATATTGAAAGAGAACCTGGAGTGTGTGATAAAAAGAGGGATCATTATGGTTATTTAGCTCCTGATCATAACGATCACAGATTAGATTTAGTTAAATATATGTGTGAGCTTATTCCAGATGATAAGATGGTTTTGGTTTACAATGATTCGTTTGAAAAAACGAGGTTAAAGGAACTGGCTCATATTTTTCCAGAATATAGAGAAAAATTACTTAAAATTAGGGATAATGTGTTTGATTTAATGAATGTTGTTAAAACAAAATCTTCTTTATATGAGGAGTTAGGTTACTCTAAGGAAGAGGCTAAAATGTTTAATTATTATCATCCAGATATGGATGGATCATTTTCAATTAAAAAAGTTTTGCCTTTGTTTTCGAATTTGACTTATAAGGGAATGGAAGTAGGTAATGGGGTAGAAGCTATGGTTACTTATGCATCTTTTCCTAAGTTACTACCTTTAGATTATAAACATAAATATCAAAAGTTAGTTGAGTATTGCCAGCAAGATACTTATGCGATGTTTGCAGTTTTAAAAGGACTTAGGAATAGTGTTAAATAATGTCAAATTTACGCTGTTTAGTTGTAATTTATAAAGTTTTGGTATATAGTTGATTTATAGGAGGTATGGTTATGATATATCCATCAATCGATGCATTACTTCAAAAAATTGAATCAAAATATTTACTTGTTAATATTGCTTCTAGAAGAGCTAAGGAAATGGATGAAACAGGTTATTATCAAATGAAAGAAAATGAATATAAATCTTCTAAAAATATTGGAAGAGCTTTGGAGGAAGTTAACAAGGGATTAATTCATATTAAGAAAAATTAGAATAATCAACCATATAATGAATAAGAAGGTTGATTTTTCTTTGGTTTTATGTTAAATTATTAGAAGTCGGAGGGATACTATGGAAATACTTTTAATTATTGTATCTATTTTATTAATTGCAATTGTCCTTTTACAAAGTGGTAAAGCAGTTAGTCCTGATAGTAATATTATGGGTGGTAACGATGAATTGTTCGCAAATCGTAAGGAAAGAGGCGGAGAGTTATTCATTACTAGATTGACTGCTATTTTAGGTGTGGCTTTCTTTGTTATTTGTATTGTAATGAATTTTATATAAAATAGGTAAATATTATGTCAAATATATGAAATTTAAATTAAAAAGTAATAGAACTTATAACAAAAATATAAGGAATTCTATTATTTTTTTTTTGAATTTGGTATAATTAAAGGTAAGGTGGTCAATATGAACATATATGGTATGACCCTTAAAGACTTAGAAGACTATTTTTTAAAAATAGGTGAGAAGAAGTTTAAAGCTATTCAAGTTTACGATTGGCTTTATAAAAAAAGGGTTAATTCATTTGATGAGATGACTAATGTTAAGAAGTCAGTTATAGAAAAATTAAAAGAAGATTTTGTTATAGAACAGTTAAAGGTTTTGAAAGTCCAAAACGGTAAAGATGTTCATAAGTATTTATTTGAACTTGCTGATGGTAATAAGATTGAAGCTGTACTTATGAATCATGATTACGGCAATAGTTTATGTGTGTCGACGCAAGTTGGCTGTAATATGGGTTGTGCTTTTTGTGAAAGTGGAAGACTTAAGAAGCAGCGCAACTTAGAAGTACATGAGATGGTAAGCCAAATATTGATTGTCGAAGAAGATTTGAATTTAAGAATTTCCCATGTGGTTTTAATGGGAATAGGTGAACCCTTTGACAATTACGATAATGTTATGAAGTTTATCGATATTATAAATAGTGATTATGGCATTGCGATTGGGGCAAGACATATAACGGTTTCGACTTGTGGAATTGTACCTAAGATTAGAGAGTTTACGAAAGAAAAAAGACAAGTTAATTTAGCTATTAGCTTGCACGCCCCTAATGATGAGATTAGGAATAAACTTATGAAAATAAATAAAGTATATCCTTTAAAAGAAGTGATGACCGCTGTTAAAGATTATTTAAAAGAAAATAATAGAAAGGTGACTTTTGAATATATCATGCTTAAAGGAGTTAATGACAGTGATGAATGTGCTTTAGAACTTGCCCATTTACTTAAAGGTATGGTGGCTTATGTCAATTTAATTCCTTATAATGAAACGAGTCATATAGAGTTTAAGAAAACTGATAGAGGTCAAATAATGCATTTTTATGATATACTTAAGAAGAATAAGATAAATGTGACGGTGCGCAAGGAATTCGGTAGTGAAGTAAGTGCCGCTTGCGGGCAATTACGTAGTAACTTTGAGGAGGGAAAATAATGGAATTTTCATATTTAACCGATCCTGGTCAAGTCAGAGATCATAATGAAGATAGTGTAACAATTGTTAAAAACAATTCTGGTGAAATACTTATGGCGGTAGCTGATGGCATGGGCGGTCACAAAGGTGGAGAAATTGCTTCATCGATTGCAATAACCCATATTGGTAAAAGGTTTATCGATACATTTAGTGTAGGAAATAAAGAGGATGCGATTAATTTTTTAAAGGAAATAGTTAGTGAAGCTAATATGCTTCTTTATAGATATACTGAAGAGAATCCCGAGAGTTTAGGAATGGGAACGACAATAGTCATGGCCCTTTTAACTGATGAGTTTTTGCTATTTGGAAATATCGGTGATTCTTCAGGCTTTGTAATTAAAAATAAAAAATTATATAAAATAACTAATGATCATACTTTGGTCAATTTACTTGTAAAATCTGGAGAAATTACTGAAGAAGAGGCTAAAGATCATCCGAGGAAAAATGTTTTGATGAGAGCACTTGGAGCTAATATATCAGTGGAAATGGATGTCTTTGATGTCGAGCGAGATGTAAATGCAATTTTACTTTGTAGTGATGGACTTACTAATATGCTTGATGATACACAAATCGAAAATGTTTTAAATAGTGATATAGATATCGATGCAAAAGTACAAAAATTAATTAATAAAGCGAACAACCGTGGGGGAACAGATAACATTTCAGTAGCTTATTTACAGAAGGAGGAAAATAAATGATAACAAGGGGACAACTTATTAATGATCGTTATGAAATTATTAGATCTATCGGTGAAGGTGGAATGGCTAATGTCTATTTAGCCCAAGATACTATTTTGGATAGAAAAGTAGCGGTTAAAATTTTAAGAGGAGATTTAGCTGAGGATGAAAAGTTTGTAAGACGTTTTCAAAGAGAAGCTATTTCAGCTAGTTCTTTAAATGACCCTAATATTGTCGAGGTTTATGATGTCGGCGAAGATGATGGAAAATATTTTATTGTAATGGAATATGTTCAAGGACTTACTTTAAAACAATTAATTAAGAAAAGAGGAAGTTTAACTTTACCAGAAGTAGTTGATATAATGCTTCAACTTACTAGCGCGGTAGCGCATGCTCATGAAAGTTATATTATTCACCGTGATATTAAACCACAAAATGTCATTATTTTAGAAGATGGAAGAGTTAAAATAATGGACTTTGGTATTGCGGTAGCTTTAAATGCGGGTGAATTTACTCAAACTAATAGCGTAATGGGAACTGTTTATTATATACCGCCTGAGCAAGCAAATGGTGGAGCAGCAACTATCAAAAGTGATATTTATTCATTAGGTATTTTAATGTATGAACTTGTAACTGGTCATGTACCTTTTAAAGGTGATAATCCAGTTGAAGTGGCTATTAAACATATGAATGAACCGATTCCGAGTATTTGTGAATATGATCCAGAAATGCCACAATCTATCGAAAATATCATTCTAAGAGCATCAGCTAAAAATCCTAGAAACCGTTATGAATCAGCTTGGGAAATGCATGAGGATTTAGAAACAGCTTTAGATAAAGAAAGGTTTAATGAACCTAAAGTTGTTTATAAATATCCAGAAAAAGGTTTTGATGACGATGATGATAAACCACTACCTAGAGGTGGAAGAGTAGCTAGAAATGCGGAAAATGAGGAAACTAAAAAAGATAAAAGAATGAATAAAGCTTTGATTATTTTAGGAACAATCGTTGGAGTTTTAATTGCAGCTTTATTATTTGTATTTATTTTATGGCCGAGAATTTCAGCTGGTTCTGATGTTGAGGTTCCAGATGTTCAAGGTATGACAGTTAAGCAAGCTCAAAATACTTTGGAAGATGATGGACTAAAGGTAGAAAAAGAGGTTAAAGAAGAGGCTAGTGACGATGTCGATGAAGGTAAAGTCATCGGAACAGATCCGGAAATAGGCGAAAGTGTTAAAGAGGGAACTAAAGTTACACTTATCATATCGAAGGGTTCTGAGAAGATTGAGATAGAAGATTATACTGGTGAAGATGTGGATGATGTAAAAAAAGAGTTAGAGGATGCCGGTATTAAAGTTGTGACCGAAAAACGTGACGTTGCTAGTAGTGATGGTGTTAAGGAAAACACAATAATAGATCAAGATGTCGATGCAGGAACTAAATTAGGTGATGGGGATACTATTACATTAATTATTCCAAACATTTATAAAACTTATCCTAATTTCACTGATGGCACTTATACAGAAGCTGATGTTAAAAAATTCTGTGATGAAAATGGTATAACTTTGAACGTAACTTATATTGAAGATATGACAAAGAGTGAGGGTGTAGTTACTTATCAAAATATGGGTGCAGGAAGTAGAATTAACAGCGGAGATAATTTAAGAATTAAGGTTGTTAAGAATCCAGAATTAGAAAATGCGACAGAACCTAGTGATACTGGAGATATGTAATGCAGGGAAAGATAGTAAAGTTAATTAGTAATGATTATACAGTTAAAACTTCAGAAAAAGAATATGTGTGTAAGGCCCGCGGAAAGTTTAGAAATATGGGCCTTTCACCATTAGTTGGTGACGAAGTTATATTTGATGAAGATAATAAATATATTTTAGAAGTTTTACCGAGAAAGAATGAACTTACTCGTCCGGCGATTGCGAATGTCGATGAGGCTATAATTATTACTAGTTTAAAAAAGCCGGATTTTTCTTCTAATCTTTTGGACAAGTTCTTAGTTATATGTGAATATAATAGAGTTAAACCG
>CAWVFK010000048.1:0-4261 GCA_963928595.1 Candidatus Coprosoma sp.
TATGTAAAGTGAAAAACTCATTCATAAAATAAAAAACACAGTTTCATAATAACTGTTTGCATAATATTATAGTTTCTATAACCAATATTATGTAAATATTTACATAAAATTGGTAATGAAACCAGTCAGATTTTGGCGGTTTATTATTTGAGTGGTTTGGATCATTTTATCAAGGAAAATTTACGTATAAAGTGTTATATAAGGTATATGGATGATTTTATTTTGTTTCACCATGATAAAGAATATTTAAAGTTTTGTTTAAAAGAAATCGAAAAATATTTGGAAGGTGTGAAACTTAAATTAAATAGGAAAACACAAATATATGATATGAGAAGAGGATTTAATTTTTTAGGATATAAGTTTTTCTTAAAAGGAAAAAAATTGATTGTATTAATTAATAATCAAACTAAGAAAAGAATCAAAAGAAAACTTAGACGTTTGAAAAAAAAGAATCCTCCAAGATATGCTTTGGTAAGAGCTAGTTATAAAGGTTATTTTATGAGGGCACATTTTGGTAATTTTATATATAGAGCTAAGATTTGATTATTCGTCTTTTAAGTGTTATTATTAAAATACATTTAAGGAGGAACGACATGGAAACAAGAGTAAAATTAGATGCCTTATATTATGATTTTGGTGATACATTGATTACCGCTTTTGAGAGGATTGCTAGTAATAATTTGACTAATAATTTTGATATAAGTGCAGATAGTATGACTAATGGATATATTTCAGGTGATGGTATTTGTATTAGTTATATTGCAATAAACGAAAATGAAATGCTTTATGTTTATAATGATAGTGAAGGAATGATTTGTTTTAATACTGGTAGTTTAGATAAAACATTCACCAAAGTAGGTGATAGTACATATTTTGGATATGAACAGTTAGAAGATAAACCTTTTGATTATATTAGTAAAATCAATAAAAAATTAAAAGAATATTCTAGTGAGAAAAAAAGCTCTAAACAATATCACATTTAGAGCCTTGATAAGTATTTCGTTTAACCATTTCTTTATCGATGCCATTTAGGACACCCCTTTTTTTAGTTGTCCAAAGTGGGGTAATTAATTCTTCTTTCATTGGATCGCCAGTTAGTCTTTGAATGACAATTTTAGGATTTAGATGTTCTAATTGCCTGATAACGATATCGATGTATTCATCTTTGGTTAAAATATGAAATGGTTTTAATTTATAATATTTTTCTAATGGAGTATCTTTTAGGACTGAAAGCATATGAATTTTGATACCATCAATTTGCAGTTTATTTAAGTATTTGACAGTTTCAATCATCATGTCTTTAGTTTCACCTGGCAAGCCGTTGATAATATGAACGACAGTGAATATGTTTCTAGATTTTAATTTTTTTAAGGTCTCTTCAAAACATTTTAAATCATGACAGCGGTTAATTATTTTTGATGTTTTTTCGTGAATGGTTTGAAGACCGAGTTCAACAGTTAAAAATGTTTTTTTGTTTAGCTCTTCTAGATAGTCTAAACATTCATCGCTTATGGCATCTGGTCTTGTGGCAATGGCTAGGCCGACAATATTATCTTGATTTAAAATAGTTTCGTATTTTTCCTTTAGAATATTTACAGGAGCATAAGTATTAGTTCTAGCTTGAAAGTAACCAATGTATTTGGCATTTGGCCATTTTTTATTCATGACTTTTTTAATTTCATTAAACTGTTTAATTAAATCTTCTTTAGGATTACCACCATATTCACCACTACCAGATTTTGAACAATATATGCATCCATTTTTAGATAAAGTTCCGTCAATATTAGGACAAGTAAAACCGGCGTTTAAGCTTATTTTACATACTTTTCCACCGAATTTTTGTTTATAAAAATAATCTAATGTATGATATCTTTTATTAGTGTTTGAATATATAAATTTGTCCATAAAATCACCAAGGATATTATAACATAAACACTTTATTTGTGAAAAAGTAATGAAAAATACGTATTTTTATTTAAAAAAACTTTATATTATAAGGGTTTTTTGATATAATGCTGTTGGGAGGTAGAGAAAGGTGAAAAGAAAATTACTTAAGGTAATAGGAATATCTTTCTTAATTTACGTGGTATTAAGTTGGATTATTCCGGTAGGTACATATTCAAACGGTGAACTTACAACTAATGGAATTGATCCTGTTGGTTTAATTGATTTATTTAATGCACCTATTCAAGCTTTTATTACATTTATTTTATATGGTGTAGTATTTGCGACTATTGGTGGACTTTATGGTGTTATGGAAAAAACTGGCGCACTAGAAAAAGTTGTTAATAGAATGGGTCACGCATTTGAAGGTAAAGAAAGAGTATTTTTAGTTATTACAACTATCTTATTTACTTTACTTTCTTCAATTACAGGTTTAATTTTACCGTTATTTGTCTTAGTACCTTTATTCGCGGCAGTATTATTTGCGATGAACTTTGATAAAGTAACTGTACTTGCTTCAACAGTTGGTTCTTTACTTGTCGGTTCAGTAGCATCTACTTATGGTTTTAATATTACTGGCTATACAGCAAATTTATTATCTCTTGATATGAGTAACCAAATTGTCGCAAAAGTAATTTTATTAGTTATTTTAACAATTGTCCTTTGTGTGTTTGTATTAATGACTAGTAAAAGAGCTATGAAAAAAGAATTAAAAGAGGCAAAAGTTAATAAAAATGAAAAAGAGGTTAAGGAAGTGAAAGAAGTGAAAACAGTTAAAGCTTCTGAAACTAAAACTGCTAAGAAAAAAGCTGCAACAACTTCTACTAAGAAAACTTCTAAAGAGAGTACGAAAAAAGCTCCTAAAACAACGACTAAGGAAGCTAGCACAAAAACTACTGGTAAAAAGAAGGGGGCAAAAGGTAAATCTAATACAAAAGCCTTTGCTGTGGCTAAACCAGTTAAAAAGGTTTCTGAGAAATCTAAAGTTAGTGCGGTACCAATGGTTATAATTTTCTTATTAATGTTAATTGTTTGCTTAATAGGAATGTATAACTGGTATTATTCATTTGGTATAGAAGTATTTAGTAATATTCATGAAGCTATCATGGGTGTTCAAATAGGTGATTTCCCAATTTTTGAACATTTATTAAGTGGAGTTTCAGAATTAGGATATTGGAGTAATATAGATCTTGCTGCAATGATGATTATTGCATCAGCAATTATTGCATGGATTTATAGACTTAGTTTTAATGATTATATGGAAAGCTTTATTGAAGGAGTTAAAAAATGGCTTCCGACTGCTTTCTATGCAGCTTTAGCTAGTGTTATTTTATACATTTTATATCAAGCTTCTTATGCTGGAACAGGAACTCTTGTAGATACAATCAATGCAAAAATATTTGATCTTACTGATGGATTTAATGTACTTACAACTGGGGCAGCATCATTGATTGGCAGTTTCTTCTATAATGATTTATATTATTTACTTGCTGCTTTAACATCATTTGTTTCTGGTTTTGATGCAGCTTCATTATCAGTTGCAGGTCTTCTTATTCAATCAGTTTATGGTGTTGCAATGCTTATTTTCCCAACAAGTGTTATATTAGTTGCAGGACTTAGTCTATTCGATGTATCTTATAAAGAGTGGATGAAATATATTTGGAAGTTCGCACTTATTGCCTTATTATTAGTTTTATTAACTTGTGGAATTGTAACACTTCTATAGAAACTACTTTTAAGTAGTTTTTTCTTTGTGGTATAATGTTTTTGGAGAGAAGTTGGTTTTATGAAAAAGTTTATCGAAGAATTTAAAACATTTGCGTTAAAAGGAAATATGGTAGATATGGCTGTTGGTATTGTTATTGGTACATCTTTTTCCGGAATAGTAACATCGCTTACAGATAATTTAATTAATCCAATATTAAATGTTATAACTGGTGGGGCTCGTTATAATTGGCAAGATATTTCTGGTTTTATTTCAGCTTTTTTGGCGGCACTTATCAATTTTTTAATTATGGCTTTTGTACTTTTTTGTATTGTGAAGGCAATTAATAAGGTTAAGTCTTTGGGACCTAAAAAGGAAGAAAAACTGACGACTAAAAAATGTCCTTATTGTATGAGTGAAATAGATATAAAAGCGACAAGGTGTCCACACTGCACATCAGTATTAGAAAAAGCTTAAGGCTTTTTTCTTTTTGGTGTTTTGTGGTAAAATGGATATGGTGATAAAATGGAAGTAATGTTTAATTATAAATTAGATGGCCAGACTTATAATGTTTTAGTGGTTAAGAAAAATAATAAAAATACTTATATAAAA
>CAWVFK010000049.1:0-20167 GCA_963928595.1 Candidatus Coprosoma sp.
ATATTATGAAGAATTCAAAAAACAGCAAGACCAGTTAAAAACTAATTTAAAAGTTGCCTTAATTTACTCTTATGGTGTTAATGGTGACGATGGAATAATCGATGAAAATTCTGAAACTACTGAAGCTTTAAGTACCGATGATAGAAAATTCCTAGACGATGCCATTAAAGACTATAATAAATTATTTGGAACATCTTATGACACGTCATCAGAAAGATTTCAAAACTATTATAGAGATGTTTCTTTAAGAATGAAAAATAGAGAAATAGACATTCTTATTGTTGTTAATATGTTTCTAACTGGATTTGATGCTAAAACTTTAAATACTTTATGGGTTGATAAAAACTTAAAATGGCATGGATTAATTCAATCTTTTTCTCGAACTAATAGAATCTTAAATAGTGTTAAAACTTATGGTAATATTGTTTCTTTTAGAAATTTAGAAGATAGATTAAATGAAGCATTAGCCAAATTCGGTGATGAAAATGCAAGAGGAATAGTTTTACTAAAACCATATAAAGATTATTTCTATGGTTATGAAGATGAAAATGGCAAAAAGTTTGAAGGATATGAAGCATTAGTTGAAAAAATGAAATCCATGTTTACCCCTGGAGAGTTACCTGTAAGTGAACAAGAACAAAAAGAATATATAAAACTATATGGTCAAATTTTAAAAGTAACAAATATATTATCTTCTTTTGATCAATTTAAAGATGAAGAAATACTTAGTGAAAGAACTAAACAAGATTATCAAAGCATTTATATTACTTTGTATAACGAATTTAGAAATAAAGCTAAACGCGAAAAGAAAGATATTTCAGATGATATCGTTTTCGAGATGGAATTAGTTAAATCTATAGAAGTAAACATTGATTATATTTTGGGCTTAGTAAAGAAATATCATGATAGTAATATGGAAGATAAAGAAGTACTTGTTACCATTAATAAAGCTATCATGGCCAGCCCTGATTTAAGAAATAAAAAAGATTTAATCATGGCATTTATTAACTCTTTAGATGCTAACTCTGATGTGTATTCTGACTTCGAAAGTTTTATGAACAGCAAAAAGAAAGAAGAACTAGATAAAATAATTGAAGAAGAAAATTTAAATAAAGTAGGAACTTATAATTTTGTTAGAAAATCTTTTGAACAAGGTAAGGTAGATACAAATGGTACAGAAATATCAGATATCTTACCACCTATGTCAATGTTCTCTAAAGATAATAATAGACAAAAGAAGAAAAACAAAGTAATTGATAGAATATTAGAATTTTTTGATAAATTTTTCAGTTTATCAGACGATAAGTTCTAAAATATGATATTATATATAAAAAGGCGCTAGTACAGGCTTTATGTTTTGTACTGCGTTTTTTATATATAATAATAAAGGAAGTGTAAAGATGAACGATAACAAAGTGATTTATTTAGACAAAAATACATTTTTAGATTCTGAAAAGTTTATAAAAAATTTATTATATTCTAGTGTTCATATTGTTGCAAATAGGGATTTTAAATCACAAGGCATGTCTAACGAAAATATAATGTTCTTCTTAAATTGTATTATTGAAAAAATAGGCAGTGTATCAATGTTAGGTAGTCGAAATCTAGGAATGTCATTGCTTGGGAAAATAGGTAATATAGTTAATTATTATGAAAATGTCTTACAACTATTTGAAAAAAAAGATAAAATTCCAACCATACCTAAAGCCAAAAGAGATTATATTAAAGAAAAAATTAAAAAAAATACTATCATTGATAATGATAGTAAAAATAAATATTTAAAATTTGTAGGGAATAATAACATAAGTGACAATGAATTTATAGAAAATTTAAAATTAATATATTATAGCTTGATAGAAACAGAATATTTTAAATTAGTTTCTGATAAATTATATGATTTGTTAACAGATAAAGAGAACAACGAAATAATACTTGATGAAATAAACGATCTAACAGATGAATATCTTTCTTTACTAATGGATTATATTGGTATAAGTGTTTTTGAAATCAAAAAAATTATTAGAGATTCTTTTAGAACATTCTTCGAAAAAAAAGACGAAAATGTTTTTCTTGAAATGTTTCCAAGATTAGCAGAACGTTACAATAACGATAATAAGTATTTAATTTTCATTAAAATGGATAAATCATTTGATGAAAAATTAATAACTTCATTAAAATTATCTGGTAATAATTCATATATTATATATAGTAAAACAGGGTTTGTAAAAAAATTAAACGAAGAAAATATTATAAATAAAAAAACTATGAATAAAATAATTGAAGAATATACCATGCTGAATAAAGATAATAATTATTTTTTATGTTCTGAATTGATATCAAAAGATATATGGCATGCAATAAAAACATTTAAACAAAACACTGTTCAACCTTTTATTGGCTCTATGCTTTATTCGGGAATAAAAGTTAAAGCACAAAAAAATAAGTATATAGTTATTGAATATCAAGCCGATAAAAGATATATAAATGAGTTTTCATATCATGATGATATATGTAAACCATTATCACAATATCAAATAAATTATTCTGATGTTTTTAAAAGATATATAATTGAACATTCAGAAAATGAAATCAACAAAATAATAGACGAAGCTGTACAATTATTACCATATTATAAAGATTCAGATTCAATATTAACAAAATTTACTAATACTTGGTTTGCGTTAGAAACACTATTTAGAAATTCTTATGATGTAATAAAAACTGCATTGGATGAATACGCAAGTCCTTTAGTGGCTGATAGAATGATTTGTGGTTATATATATGTAACCGCATCACAAATAAAAAGAATATATAAAAATTTTCAAAAATTAAGTAACAACTTTGTTGAAAATATGTTTTTAAATTATCAAAATTATATTCAAGAAAAAGAAAGTGAATGTCAATATCTTGATTGGAAATATAAAAAAATTTTCAAAATAGTAGATAATTATGAAGAAGTATATAATCAATATTTAATTGAGGCAAAAGAACTTTTAGATAATGCATATAGATTAAGGAATAAACAATTCCATGGTACAAAAGATTCTCAATTAGAAAAAATGTCAGGTTTTTTATATGATATAGTTAATGATACAATTTCTTTTTACATTGATTATTTAGATGTATACAAAAATAATGAAGTATCTTTTCAATCATTATATAATATAATAAAAAATATTAAATTAATAAAATCATCTATAATTAAAGAGAAGGAAAGTTATATAGACAAAATATCTATTTTATATGATTCAGTTAGAAAAATATAAATATATAAATAAAATTAATATTTAAATTAAAACTATAGAATTTAATGCAATTTACCAAAAATGAAGCATCATTTTTATGTGTTATTTTTATTTGCTCACCATCCCCATATCTAGTATAATTAAATTAGTTAAAGTTAACGAAAAGAGGAAGACCTATGGGAAAAATATCAAATGCCATTAAAATGTTAAACTATTTAAATACAGGTAACAAATATAATGTTAAAGAATTATCTCAAAAACTAGATATAACCGAAAGAATGGTTAGATATTACAAGCAAGAACTAGAAGATGCTGGTATTCCTATAGAAACTTTTATGGGACCTGATGGTGGTTATTATATTATTAAAACAAGCGATACATATAATCATTTTAACAAATATGATATTGAATTATTAGAAGACATCTATAATAACTTAAGTAAGGTAAACTATAATAATTTAGATAAATTACAAAAACTTATTTCCAAGATTAAACATCTTAGTGATGTTGAGGAAGAAAAAAGTAAATATTTTATAACTAATAAAATAGAAGATAATTCTAAACTATATTTCACTTTAAATGAAGCAATTGTTAATAAAGAAAAAATATTAATTCTTTATAAAAACTTAAAAGGAGTATGGAAAGAAAGATATATTCATCCTATGCACATATTTAAATATGAAGATAGATTTTATGTTACAGCTTTTTGTGAACTCAGAAATGATATAAGGCATTTTGAATTTAGTAGAATAAAAATAGTAAAAGCATAATAAAGACCAAATATTTCCTACATAAACGTTATAATGAAATTAGAAAGCGTTATGTAGGTTTTTTTGTATTTAAAAGGAGTTAAGTTATGCAAAAAGAAAAGAAATATATTAAAACTGGAAAAAATAAATTAGGGTTTATGGTTTATACACCGGATAAAATGTCTGAAAATATGCCAGTTTTACTTTTTCTGCACGGTATTGGTGAAAGAGGAGCTAACTTAGAATTAATAGAAAAATATGCTCTTCCAAAATATTTAAATAGAATAGATATACCATATATCGTTATTGCTCCTCAGTGCTCAAACAATAATATGTGGGATTATCATTTAAGAGAAATCGAACAAATATTAGAAGAAGAATATAAAATATATCATTATGATAAAAGTAGAGTATGCATTTTAGGATGCAGTATGGGTGCTTATGGAGCTTGGAATTATATTATTCAAAAGCCTAATCTTTTTAAAGGTATAGTTTCAGTTGCTGGTGGCATTATGTTACCGGTAGAGCAAAATTTGCTTCTCATCAAGGATAAACCCGCACTTTTATATCATGGAGATAAAGATGACGTGGTTGATTTAAATGAAAGTTTAAATGCATATGACAAGTTAAAAAGCGTAGGTGCCAATAATATAGAACTAAAAATTGTAAAAGATGATAATCATTTCCTATGTTCACATGCGTTTAAAGATAAATATTTATTTGAATGGCTAGAAAGGAATATATAAATGAGAGTAGTAAGTATAGGAGATTTAGTCACAGATTTTTATTATAAAAATGGTAAGTTAATTGGTGTAAATGGTGGTATGACATCCCATAATATTATTGCCAATATTGCTAAAATGAAGTTGGATACTGTAGTATATGGAGCTTGTGGAAATGATATGGCGGGAAACATTGCTATTAAAAGTTTAAGTGATATTGGAGTAAATACGGAAAATATACAAGTAGTTCAAAATTTAAATACAAGATGTTTTCATGTATCATACTTTGAAAATGATGGGAAATTAGAATTCAAATCTAAGAAAAGATGTCCAATATGTAATGAAAAAAGATGGTATGAATCAAGTAAAATTGATTCTAATAAAATATTAAAAAGTATAAAACAAGATGATATATTAGTCTTTGATAATCTAAATGAAGAAAATCAAAAAATTATTGATAACTCACAAAATAGAAAAATGTTAGATTTAGGTCAATATTTTGAACTTGATAATTACAGTGATAAAGAAATTATAAATAAATTATCAGGAAAGTTTGATATTATTAATCTAAACGAACGAGTAGAAAAATATTTGAAAAATAGATTTAATTTAAATAATTTAGAAGACATCTATAAAATGATTTATCCTAATCTGATAATTGTAACACGTGGTAAAAAAGGTTCAGACTTTATCTGCCATGATTTTAAAGTAACTATGGATTTAGAAGAACCAGCCGAAGAAATAGACCCAACAGGAGCTGGAGACGCCTTTTTCTCTGTGTTCATTAGTGAATATATAAAAAATAATTTTATACTTAACCATAAATTTATAGAAGATACTTTTAAGAAAGCTACGAAACTAACTAAAAAGGTAGTAAAATCTTTTGGTGCTAGAGGACACATTACATCTCTTTATAAAATTAAAAAGGTTAATGACTCTTGCACTTGTCAAAATTTTGAAGTTGCAGTTAGAAAACAAATTAAAAGATGTAATCTAAATATAAATAATTTAGAAACTAGAATAATAAATGCTTTAAACAGTAAAGCTTATTCAAAATTAAAAGAAATTAATTTCAAAGATATGAAGAATAGTTTATTTGTAGGAACAGGAGGATCATTTGCTGGAGCTAAGTTTGCCTCAAAAGTTACTAATAATTTATATGGCACAAACATTTTAGCAATCCTTCCAAGAGATGTATACTATCGTAACAACAGTACCATAGATAGTACTTTCTTGTTTACTTACTCTGGAACAACTAATGATTTATATGTTGGAACCTCTAACATAGATAATCAAAAGAAATATATCATTACTAAAGGAGAAGTGCAAAAAGTAGTCACTAAGATGGGCATACCTAAATCTAATGTTATTACATATAGGACAAGTACAAATAAAGGAAAAGAACGTGGTTTCCTAGCCTTTGAAGGAGCGCTCTCTCCCGCCAGTTTATTTTTAAAACTATATTTTGATGAAACAAAAGAAGAAAAAGTAGAGAATTTTATAAAAGATTGTATTAGCCATTGGAAAACATATTTTAAAAATTACTTTAAAGAAAATAAAAAAGAGTTAAAAAACTTTTTAACAAAAGGAAGTAGTTTTAATATTTTTACTGGTGATTTCACAGAGTCTGCATCTACTGATTTAGAAAGTAAAATAATAGAGTCCGGAATATTTAATTGCATAATCCATGAAAAGAAAAACTTTTCACATGGAAGATTTATCAACTATGAGCACCTAAGCACCAAGAAAAATATATACTTTAAATCAAAAAATACTTCTCTTTACGAAAGTAAACTACTAGAATATTTAAAGAATGATCAAAACATAATCATTGAAAGTAAATATTATGGATTACTTTGTGAATATGATTTACTAATTGCTTCTCAATATTTAATGTATTATATAGCTAATTTTCTCGATATTGATATTTCTAAACCTACTTATGAAGAAAATGATATGAAATTATTTTTCTATAAAGGCAAATTATGATACAATAAATTAAAGAAATGTCATTACTAAAAGCCATCTAAAATAGGAGTAAGATTTATGAATGAAATTGAAAAGTTTAATTTAGAAAATGCCGCCAATACGTCAATTATAAAAGATTTAAAAGAACTTTTAAATACTCTAACCCTAGAAGATTTAAAACATATAGGTGATTTATTTCTTGTAAGAAGGTTGAGTAATAAAAGAAAAAAAGAAGTAGTTGAAATAATTTATAAAACACTAACAAACACAACAAAATTATCTGAAGTTTTCGCACGACTTATAGATACAGAATTTAATCTATTAAAACGTCTAATGAAAAACCAAGGAACATTACAAGATAACAATATAAATATTCAGGACTATCATTTCTTATACATGGTAGGGATAGTATTTTTATTTAAAAGAAACAATAAATTTTATATTTCAATAACTAATGATGTATATAATACTATTAAAAAAATCGATTTATCTAAATTTGATAAAGCCATTGAAGCTAATACGAAATCATATAATCTTGTAAAAGCCATGGTAGAATTGTATGGTGTTGTCTCAGGAAATGACTATATAGATGCCTATAATAAATACTATGGTTATACTGATTATTTTGATATTCCGCGTGAGACACTTTACTTTTGTGAAAGAGTGGACCATATTTACCAAGTGTATATAGAAAACGAACTTTATTTCATAGATAGTATTTTAGTTCACAAAGAATATGAGCCAATACTAGACGAAATAATCCAAAGACAATATGAAATAAGTAAAAAACCAATTTCCTTAAATGAATTATTAAAATATACTGATTATAATTATTATGAAGAAAATGAAAGTATAAAAAAATTTAAAAAATATTTAAAAACCAAAAACATTTCAAAAAATAACATTGAAAACTTACTAAAAGATATTGTTAAGGCATATAGACTAGGTAATCAATTTATCGGTTATTCAATCCAATTGCTTGAAGAATATGGGCTAAACATTAATGATAATACCATTCAGACATATATGTCATATTTAATAGATATATTTAATAATTCGAAAATTTGGATAAATAATGGTTGGACGCCAATAGAATTATTAAAAAAACAAACAAAAATAAATAATGAAAATAAAAAGAACGACATAAAAACTGATATAGAAAAATATTTAATAAAAAAAGGTAAAACAGATTTAGCTTCATCTTTAAAGAACATAGATAAAAAAATCATAAAAAAAGTGTTAAAAGACAAAGCCTTAGATGATATTGATGAATTAAAGGAATATATAGTCGACACGTTTGAATTTTGTTTGGATAATGCCAAAGATGATATTTTTACCCAAAAATACTTTCAAGAATTAATTGATAATGAAAACACAGACACTATCACCGCATATCCAAGTGATATAGAATCGTTTTTTGTTTTCATATATAAAGATGGTAATCATTATTCATACTATATTGCCGATGAAATAAAAGATTTAATTAAAAAAATATTAAAAATAAAATAGGAGTTAAAAAATGACAAACGTATTAACATTTAAAATTGAAATTGAAGGATTAGAAGATAAAATTTGGAGAAAAATAGAAATTAGTGACAAAAAAACATTAGCCGACTTTGCATATACAATTCTTGCCTCATTCGATTCTCTCGCTTACCACTTGTATAATATAAAATATGATAATAAAACTTATGACTGCATGGTATATCCAGATGAATATCATAATGATGAAAAATTATACGATGCTACAGCAACACATTTAAATAATCTAAACTTAAAACAAAATGATAAATTAATCATGACTTATGATATTGGCACCCCAACCACCTTTATTATTACCTTTTTAAAAACTAGAAACATGGAAAAAGGTCATGGTACTCATTACCCATATGTTATTGATGGAGCAGGAAAGGGAATGTTAGATGATATATCAGGTTATGAATTAAAAGAAATAGTCGATAACATTTATAAAAAAGGCTTTTCAGATTATGATTTTACACCAGGATATGAAAGAACAATTAAATATGATTATCGTAACTATGATAAAGAAGCAGATAACATCTTATTAAAAGGATTAGTATTACAAATTAAAGAAGGTTATGAAAACGGTGAATGATTATGAACGAAATTGAAGAACTAACTATGCTTTTATTGTATTTAACTGCATGGAATGAAGAAGGATACTTTTATGATAAAAATGATAATCTAAGTAAAGGAACAATCAAACATAGTTGGAAAGGTTACTCCTTTGATGCATTAAATAGTTTAACAGATAAAGGCTATTTATATTATTCAAAAAATAAAAGCAAATCAGTTTCCATAACCAAAGAAGGAGAAGAACTAGCAAAGCATCTAATTGAAAAATATTCAAAATCAGAAGATCAACAATGAATTCACATATAAATAATAGATAAAATGAAAGGAGTAGCTTATGGAGTATCGTGATTTATATGACAAAGATAGGAATTTAACAGGAAAAATAATTGCCAAAGGAGAAGAAATTCCAAATGGCTATTACATCAGAGTAGTTGTTTGTTTCATGGAAAATAGTGAAGGAAAATTTCTGATGCAAAAAAGCTCAGAACTAAAAGATGGTAAATGGGGAACAACTGGAGGCCATCCTAAATCAGGAGAAGATTCACTTACTGGAATGCATACCGAAATATTAGAAGAACTAGGCTTAGATATTAATAAAGAAGAATTAACATTAGTTACCACTGAGCAAGATAATAAAATTATCTGTGATATATATTATCTAAAAAAGGACATTGACCTTAAGGACATAGTCATGCAAGAAAGTGAAGTAGCTGATGTAAAATACTTAACATTAGAAGAAATAGAGGATTTATACGAAAAAGGTGAATTCAAAAAATCTCATTATTACATGTTTCACGACTTTCAAAAGAATTTAAATCAAAAACAGTTACAAAAACAAAAGTAAATGATATAATATATATGTAATGAAACCTTATAAAGAGTGATGGAGGGACTGGCCCTATGATATCACAGCAACCTATTAAGTTAGGTGCTAAAGCCGGACGATAAGGAACTAGAAAACAAGTTCCTCGCTTGTTTTTTTCTTTATTCTGTTTCATTATAGAGGGAGGTATTATGAAATTATATTCAAACGAAATTGTATTTCGTGGTCATCCAGATAAAGTCTGCGACCAAATAAGCGATGCATTATTAGATGCATATTTAAAAGAAGATCCACATTCAAGATGTGGTATTGAGGTTATGGGAGGTAAAGGTAAAATTTTTATCACCGGTGAAGTAACCTCCAAAGCAAGTGTAAACATAAAAGATATAGTTAACAGAGTATTAACCGACATTGGCTATGACACAAATTATGAAATAATAAACAACTTAGGCATTCAAAGCCCAGATATTGCATTAGGTACTAATGATAAAGTTGGAGGAGCCGGCGACCAAGGCATGATGTTTGGCTATGCCTGCAATGACACAGAAGAAATGTTACCAACAGCTATGGTTATCTTGCAAACCCTTAGTAAATGGTATGATAATAAAAGAAAAGAATGCCCATATTTAAAACCAGATGGCAAAGCTCAACTCACTGGTTACTATAGTGATGAAATGAAACTTCAAAAAATAAAATATTTTACAATCTCATACCAAAATGATGAAAAGCACCGAGATTACACTGATAATTTAATAAAAGAAAAATGTATCAATATATGTAAAAAGTACAATATCGAAATCGAAAACTTTTTAATCAATCCAACAGGCAGGTTTTACATCGGTGGCTTTGATGGAGATGCTGGACTTACTGGAAGAAAAATAGTTGTCGATAGCTACCACTCATTTGCGAAAGTAGGTGGTGGGGCATTCAGTGGAAAAGACCCAAGTAAAGTAGATAGAAGTGCCGCCTATAAAGCTAGAGAAATAGCTAAAGAATATCTTCAAAAATATAACTTAAAATGGTGCCAAGTACAAATTAGTTATGCTATTGGCCTAGAAAAACCACTTGCTATATACATTGATAGTAATAATGGAAATATAGAAGTTCCAGAAACACTATATGAAGAATGCACCCCAAAAAACATAATTAAAGATTTAAATCTATATAATATGTGTTATGAAGATAAAGCCAAATATGGACATTTTACAAACTAAAAATGAGTTCAAAACTCATTTTCTTATTTCCAAAATTTATTTGCTTTAACAAGTTTTTTAGAATGAGTGATTTTACCATTTTTAACATATTGCTTTAAAAAGGTTAATTTATCATAATTATTATCGTAAATTAAATCAGCTAACTCTAATGACTTATCCAATTTTATTTTACCATATTCATCTAAAATACAATCATCACTATAACTATTAGACATAATATAATAGTAAAGCTTTTCTAAATCAATTTCATCATTTAATGCTGCCTGAACTAACTTTCCAAAAAAATTAATATTATTTTGCCAAATAACCTCTTCTAAAGTACCATTTGGACATCTTACCTCAATAGTATTTTTATAATCTCTTTTTTTCTTATAATAAAGAAAATAATTATAAAAATTAATACCACTTTCTTGCTCTTGCTTCTTTATAAAGGATAAAAGCTCCTCTAAATTATTAGGTAATCCAAAATCTGCAAAATATAACTTAAACGTGTTAATTACAGGGGGAGCATATTCTCGTGAAACAACTCTAGTATTTAAATATTCCCCATTTCCAAATCTATATATAATATCTTCATAAGCCATCCATAATAAGACCAAGTTCATAAAATATTTATAATTATCTTTAAAAACATGAGTGCCAAAATGGATATGCCCACCACAATATTCATTATTCTTCGCAAAAGATTTTACGTATTCACATGTTTGCCTTACCTCATCCCAACATTTTGAATCATCATGTAAAATTGGACTTATAAACTCTAATCCGTTGTCACCGACAGTGCACTCATCATCGGATAAAAAATTAGTATATTTTCTATGTTTATAATGAAATATTCTTTTACCAGATGTACTACACTCAATTTCAATACCAAAAGTCATATCTGGATTTAATCCGATTTTATGTCTATATTCTATATGATAATGTTTTAAAAAACTAAGTAATTCATTTTTATCATTAATACTCATTTCACTAAATCGTTCATTTTTATCTAATTTATACATTCTTTTAACTCCTCGTTTTTTCAATATATTATAATGTCTAAAAAAATTAAGTCAAATTAAAATAAACTATCTATTTTTTTTGATATTAATTTTAAGTTGTTGTATACTATAATATAGTATAATTTTTAAAACAAAAAAAGAAGTGGATGGTGGTATAATGAAAAAAATTAGTTATATCTTTTTAGCCCTAATTGTATCATTTTTATCAATAAATTTAGTCAAAGCTGATGAAGGAGTAGTATATAGTCCAAGAGAATGTTTTGGTGTAACCTATGGTATCCATAATAATCACTGGCACCAAGCCATAGAACAAAATGGACAGTATGTAGCAACCGGTGACCCAATATATACTTACCCATGCAGCCCATCTAATGATCCGACTTTAAAAACACTAACAGTAAATGGAAATAACATCACTGTATCTGATAAAATGGAATTTACAACATATGATGAAACAGCTAACATAGTAGCCACGCCAAATTATCAAGGCGCTAACATCCAATATGAAAATAATAAACAACTTGAAGTTGGAAATAATATCATAACCATCACAATAACTTCAGCTGGAGGATTAACCAAAACCTATGAACTAAATATCATTAGACAAAAAGTATTAAGTACCAACAATAACATAAAAAAAATAACTATAGATGGTAAAGAATATAAATTTAAAGATAACACCATTAAGGATTTATTTATAACATCAAATAAAAAAACATTAAAAATAAAAATAACTCTAGAAGATGAAACTGCAAAAATAACTATTAAGGGTAACGATAATTTAAAAGCTGGTGATAACACTATTACTATAATTTCTAAAGCTGAAAGCGGAAACACTCAAGAATACTATATAAACTATCATAAAAGTTTTGTCTTATCAGACATAATTGGAACAATTATAGGAATATTAATTTTAGCTTCACCAATCATTTTAATCATAATAATTATCTCAATCAAAAATAAAAAGAGATACATTAATAATAGCCATTATTATAAAAGTAAAAAAAGATTATTTAAAAAGCATTAAAAACATCAACAATAAAAAAGGTATCGAAATATTTAAAAATTATTACATTATAACAAGTTATTAGTAAAAATATTCTTTTTATTTACCAACAACCTTTAAAAATGTGTTATAATAAAAGCAGTAAAGGGCTAGTACAGACTTTATAGTTTTGTGCTAGCTCTTTTTATTCATTTTGGCACTTAAGAATACAAATTGATATTGTAAGGAAATAGGAGGAATAAGATTATGGAATTTGAAGTCAAAATTAAAGAACTAGGAGAAAGGGTTTCAGAATTAAAAAATACAATAAAAACTGAAGAAGCAACAAAAACTTCGCTAATTATGCCTTTCTTTCAAACCCTAGGTTATGATGTATTTAACCCTAACGAATTTACCCCAGAATATATTGCAGATGTTGGAATAAAAAAAGGTGAGAAAGTAGATTATGCAATTTTTTTAAACGAAGAAATTTCTATATTAATTGAAGCAAAAGCAGTAACAGAAAAATTAGAGAAACATGATAGCCAATTATTTAGATATTTTGGTACAACAAAAGCAAAATTTGCTATATTGACCAATGGTATAATTTATAAATTTTATACTGATTTGGAAAAACCAAATGTTATGGATACCACACCATTCTTAGAAATTAATATGGAAGATTTAAAAAATAATGATATTCAACAATTACAAAAATTTAAAAAAGAAAATTATGATACAGAATCAATTTTATCCACAGCATCTGATTTAAAATATGTAGGATTAATTAAAAAAATATTTAAAGAAGAAATTACTAGTCCATCTGATGAATTTGTTAAACTTTTGTTGAATGAAGGAGTTTATGATGGTGTTAAAAATAGCAAAGTTATTGAAAAATTTAAACCATTAATAAAAAAAGCTTTAAATATGTATTTTAATGATGTAGTTAATAGTAAACTACAAAATGTTATTAATAGTAGTGAGGATGAAATACAAGAAGAAGTAGTAGAAGAAGACCATCAAATAGAAACAACAGATGAAGAAATTCAAGCATTTTATATCATTAAAGCGATATTATCAGAATATGTTAAACCTAGTGATATAACATATAAAGATACAAGAAGTTATTTTGGCGTTTTATATGAAAACAAAACAACTCAATGGATTTGTAGATTATATCTTAAGGAAAGTGTTAAATATATAACAATATCAGATGAAAATAAAAATGAAGTAAGATATGATTTGAATACAATAAGTGATATATATAAATTAAAACACGAATTGGCGCAAGCCTTGATTAAATATGAAAAAGTAGTAAGTGTATAAAATTTTTATTCAAAAACTAAGCGGCAAAAAGTCCGCTTTTTTAAATGCTATGTTATAATGAAAAAGGAAAGTAGTGATTATATGTTTGAATTAAAAGATGGCTTAATTATTGCCCCAAACCACATAAAAAAAGAAATACTAAAAACTATATCTAAACAAAAGAAACTTATTAATATAAAAATAATGACCAAAGAAGAATTTATAAAAAACTACTATGGTACTTATAAAAAAGAGGCCCTTTATTTTTTAATGCAAAAATTTAACCTAAATTATAAAACAGCCCAAAAATACTTAGATAACCTATTTATAAATAGTAAAGTAATTAAACCATATTTTGATGTTTTAAAAAAAGAAAACTTATTAGAAGTAAATTCAAATTTTAAAGATAATTTAAATCACATCACCATCATCGGCTATGAAGACATAGACCCATATCTACTAAATGAACTCAAAAACTATGATTTAGAAATTATCCACAGTAAAACAGGTAGCAAAACTCCAGTCATCCATGAATTTAACTCTCAAACAGATGAACTTATTTTTATTGCCGAAGATATTATAAATAAAATTCAAAATGAAAATATCGATATAAACGATATCTTTGTATCTGGAATTACTAATGACTATAAAAGCGAACTAATCAGAATATTTAACCTTTTCAAAATTCCTTTTAACTTCCAATCATCTGACTCTCTTTATAGTTCAAAAATCGCTCAAGACTTCTTAAAATCATTAAATGAAACAAAAGACATCCAAGCATCTTTAGACCTCTTGCCCGCTTCCAATCTCAAAAACCAAATAATTGATATACTTAATAATTTATCATTTCCTAATCTTGATGACACCGCCATTCAAATCATAACTGCTAAACTGCAAAATATTACTGTAGAAAAAGAAGAAGTAACAAATGCCATTCAAATAATTAATCTAAACCAAATAACAGATCCAAATAAACACTACTATATTGCCGGCCTTAACCAAGGTATAATTCCTCATATATATAAAGATGATGACATCATCACCGATAAAGAAAAAGTCTCTCTAGGTCTTCTAACCTCACTTCAAAAAAACGAAATAGCCAAAAATCATCTAAAACACCTTATCAAATCATTCCCAAACCTCACACTTTCTTATAAATTAAAAGATGCCTTTAATACATACTTCCCATCATTTGTAATTAGTGAGCTAAACCTTGAAGTTCAAAAAGAGCACCAAATCTCATATGAATATTCAAATGACTTCAACAAATTAAAACTAGGCATTCTTTTAGATAATTACTTTAATTATAATGAAAAAGACACCTCGCTACCTCTTCTTTCTAGCGCATACCCATCCCTCCCTTACGGAACATATTCAAACGAATATAATAAGGTTGACCAAGCTCTCCTAAAAAAACATCTAAAAAATAATCTAACTTTATCATACACAAGCCTCAATAACTATGCCTTATGCCCATTCAAATTCTATATAAAACACATATTAAAACTAGAGCCATATGAAGAAACATTTCCTTTATTGATTGGTAATCTCTTTCACAATACTCTATCTCACCTATACGATGAAAACTTTGACTTAGAAAAAGAATACTATGGATATCTAAAAGATAAATCACTAACCCCAAAAGAAAGCTTCTACATAGATAAACTATATCAAACCCTAAAACAAGACATCGACATCATCAGATGGCAAGAAACCCATAGTCAGTACAAAAACCACCTCACCGAAAAACCAGTTAAAATAGATAAATCAAAAGACATAAACATCACCTTCACAGGTATTATTGATAAAATAAATTACTTTGAAGAAAATGACCAAATAAATGCCATCATCATTGACTATAAAACCGGTGAAGTATCATCAACCTTAGATGACATAAACTATGGATTAAATATGCAGCTCCCAACCTATATTTACCTAGTTCAAAAAGGCCTAGGGCCAAATTACAACATTAACGGTTTCTATCTTCAAAAAGTCTTGACCAATCAAACTCTCGATAGCGAAGACACTGATAAAGACACAAAAAACAACCTAAAACTAAAAGGTTATACCATCAACGATGAAGAAGCCATCAGTAAAATTGATGATACATACCAAAATAGTGAAATCATCAGCTCCATGAAAACAACTCAAAAAGGTTTCTATGCCTATGCCAAAGTAATTGATAAAGATGGTATTAATAAATTAGTAAATATTGTAGATAACAATATCAGTGCTACTATAGAAAAAATCTTAAATGCCGACTTCAAAATTGAACCCAAAAGAATTGATAATAAAAACATCAGCTGTAAATTTTGCCCTTTCAAAGATATTTGCTATGTCAAAGAAACTGACATAAAAGACTTAAAAGAAACTAAATTCAAAGACATAATAGGAGGTGAAGAAAATGCCTAAGTGGACCAAAGAACAAGAAGAAGCCATCAATCAATCCGGCCAAAACATTATCGTCTCAGCTGGAGCTGGTTCAGGAAAAACCGCTGTCTTATCCGAAAGGGTAATCACTAAATTAAAAAAAGGAATCAGCTTAGATAACCTTTTAATCCTAACATTCACTAATGCCGCTGCTGCCGAAATGAAAGAACGTATTCGAAAAAAAATCATCGAAGCAGACCTCAAAGATGAACTCGCTAAAGTCGACACCGCCGACATCACCACCTTTGATGCCTATGCCCTAGGTCTTGTCAAAAAATATAGCCATTATCTAAACATTTCTAGCGACTTATCTATTGTCGATAGCTCTATCATGTCCTTAGAAAAAAAACACATCATAACTGATATCTTTGATGAATACTATCAAAACAAAGATTCAAAATTTCTAAAACTAATCAGCGACTTCACTTTAAAAGATGATAAAAAAATAATCAAAAACATTCTAAAACTAAATGAAAGCCTAGACAACCTATATGATAAAGATGAATATTTAAAAACATATATAAAAAATTATTTTAATGAAACTCAAATAAATAATTACATCAATGAATATCAAAACCTTTTAAACACCAAACAAAAAAGTATCAAAAACACTATTCATAGCCTAAGCTACTATACCGATGGCACGTACATAGAAAAACTAGAAACCACATTAACTAATCTAATAAATGCCAAAACCTATGAAGAAATAAAATTGTCCATTCCAGATAGAATTCCAAATCTTCCAAGAGGAAGTGAAGAAGAAGCCAAATCTATAAAACAGGAACTATCATCTTTAATCAAAGAAATAAAAGAGCTAACAAAATATAAAGATATAGACTTTATTAAGGAAACTATCAATCAAACCAAAGACTACACTGAAATCATCATTGATATCATCCTAAAACTAGATAAAAAACTAACTAAATTCAAACAAGAAAAAAATGTCTACGAATTCATCGATATTGCTAGAATTGCCATAAACCTATTAAAAGAAAATAAAGAAATAAGAGAAACCTTAAAAGAAAAATATCATGAAATCCTAATCGATGAATACCAAGACACCAATGACATTCAAGAAACATTTATCTCATACATTGAAAAAAACAATGTTTATATGGTTGGCGACATTAAACAGTCAATTTACCGTTTTAGACACACAAACCCAGAACTATTCAAAACAAAATATGAAAACTATAGTGCTAATAAAGGTGGACTAAAAATCGACCTAAACAAAAACTTCCGTTCAAGAGATGAAGTCTTAAGCAATATCAATGAAATGTTTAACCAAATAATGGACTCAGACATTGGTGGTGCCGATTACATAACAAGTCATCAAATGATTTTTGGAAACACCGCTTATAATGAAATCCATAAAGAAAACTATAACATGGAAATATTAAATTACGAAACACCTGAAGATAAAACATACTCTAAAGATGAAATCGAAATATTCACCATTGCTAAAGACATTCAAACTAAAATCCAAAATAAATATCAAATCATGGATAAAGACACCAATAAACCAAAAGAATTAGAATATAAAGACTGTGCTATCCTAATTGATAGATCATCTAAATTTGAACTATATAAAAAAATATTCGAATACCTAAACATTCCAATAACCATATACCGTGATAAAGCTATCAATAACTCTGATGAAATTATAATATTTAAACATATATATAACTTAATTTTATCAAATAAAATAGATACTAACTTCAAATACTCATTCACTTCACTAGCCAGAAGCTACCTATTCCAAATGCCAGATAACGAAATATTAAACCACTTAAATAATAACGATTATAACCAAACCAAAATATGGGAAAAGTGTCAAACCTTAAAACAAAACCTAGATGAACAAACTAACGAAACCTTAATAAGAAAAATTATTGATGCCTTTAACCTATACGAAAAAATGATTACTATTGGCGACATAAACTCAAGAATAACCATTATCGACTCCTTAAT
This sequence comes from Candidatus Coprosoma sp., assembly GCA_963928595.1. Taxonomy (GTDB): domain Bacteria; phylum Bacillota_I; class Bacilli_A; order RF39; family UBA660; genus Coprosoma. The sequence goes on from CAWVFK010000049.1 coordinate 18,514, forward strand.
AAAAGTCGCCATAAACTGTGACAAATTGGGTTACGAAATAAAAGACTTTTACGAATACTTAAATGAAGTCTTAGAAGATGGTCTAGACATCAAACTTGCCCTAAACAAAGAAGACTCTAACTCTGTTAAAATCATGACCATCCATGCCTCTAAAGGCCTAGAATTTCCTATATGCTATTTTAGTTCCCTCAGTAAGAAATTCAACATCGACGACCTTAAAAACCTATTTTATTTCTCTGATAAATATGGCTTCATCATTCCCTACTTTGATAACTCACCAAAAAGCACCATTTTAAAAACCTTATTAAAAAATAACTACATGAAAGAAGAAATTTCAGAACGCATAAGACTATTTTATGTCGCTCTAACTAGAGCTAGAGAAAAAATGATTTTAGTAACCAATATGGAAGAAGAAATAACAGTCAAAGAAAACGGTGTAGTTGATGATAGTATCAGATTAAAATACCTATCATTTCAAAACATCCTAAATTCCATCTATAAATCATTAGAAAAATATAAAAAAGATATAGACTTATCCACCATAAATCTCACAAAGGATTATAATCTATCTAAAAAAGCCACTAGCAAACAAGACTTTTCCACCGCAAAACCATTAAAAATAAACGAACTAAATATAAAGAAAGAAGAATTATCTAAAACACATTTTTCAAAAACCACCCATAATCTATACTCCAAAGAAGAAAAAACAAACATCGAACTAGGTCTTAAAATGCACAGTATACTCGAAAACATCAATTTCCAAAATCCTAACCTAGAAAACCTCACACCTTTTGAACAAAGAAAAGTAACATCATTCATAAACTCAGGTATTTTAAAGAGCACCAAACAAACATATAAAGAATATGAATTTATATATGAAAAAGAAAACGAAGAATATCACGGGATTATTGACCTACTTCTAATTAAAGAAAATGAAAACATCATCGTAGATTACAAATTAAAACATACAACTGATGAAGCATATTTAAACCAATTAAATGGTTATAAAAAATATATCGAAACAATAACGAACAAACCAACCAAAATATATCTATACTCTATATTGGATGAAAAACTAATAAACTTAAATGAAAAAGCTCTCATAAATTAACATGAGAGTTTTTAATGTATTTTTAACATAAAATTATTCATAATAACTATAAGGAGTGTTGAAAAATGACAAAAAAAGATAAAAGAAAAATCGTTCAAATGATTCTACATCAAAACTTAGAAAAAGATGAAAAAGAAGATATAATAGATTTATTAGCAGATAGTTCAATAGCTATTGATGTAGATAAAGAAGAAGAAAGAAATCTAACCTTCTCAGAAAAAGCTGCCGATAAAATATCCGAAATTGCCGGTAGCTGGACATTTATATTTATATCCATAGTTTTCTTAATTGGTTGGATGATTATCAACACATTTATCTTAAAAGATAAAGAAATAGATCCATATCCTTATATATTACTAAACTTAATATTATCATGTATCTCTGCTCTGCAAGCACCAATAATTATGATGAGTCAAAATAGAGCCTCAAAAAAAGATAGTTTAAGAAATCAAAATGACTATAAAATAGATTTAAAAAGTGAATTATTACTAGAAGACTTACACCTCAAAGTAGAAGTATTAATAAATAATCAAAATAGATTAT
>CAWVFK010000050.1:0-16661 GCA_963928595.1 Candidatus Coprosoma sp.
CATACATTCATCACTTGAATATATATGGTGAGTCTTTAATCCATATAAAACAATTATATCGTCTAAGATTTTTTCATATGGATAGGCATTTAAGTTAAGTTGATATAATTTTTTACTAGTAAGTTTTTTAAAATCTCCTTCACTTTCTGGAAGCATACTCGATAATTTATCTTTATATTTAATATTACGCTGTAATACCGTTTCAAATTTACTTTTGTTCATTTCAATATCGATATATATTTTGCCATCTAAGACAACATAAATATCGATGATTTTTCCTTTTTCTTTCATATTTTCTTTAGGAAGTTCGCCATCCATGAGTCTGATATTACAGTCTTTATCTATATCTAAAGGAATAACATCTTTTAGAAATTCTTTTAAAATATCTAAATTTGTCCGAAATATTCTTTTAAAAGCTTTATCATAAGTTAAAGGGACTAAGGTTAATTTTTCGTCTAACTGCATAAAATATTCTTCATTCATTTCTAAGGTCATAAATTGCCTCTCTTTCTAGAAGAACTTGCCTTCATAGATTAACATACGACATTTTATACCTCAATTCCTTTAAAAAAAAATCAAAAATAATTAATTTTCTGACTTTTTCTTTTCTTTCATCTTTACAGCCAACTGTCTAATTTTGTTAAGTCGGTGATATACGCCTGATTTAGTAATTTTATTACCTGTTTCCATACTTATTATTTGACTAAGTTCTACTAAAGAAGCATCTGGATATTTCACTCTATATTCAGAAACTTCTTTTTCTTTATCACTTAATAAATCATATACATCCATCTCTTTTAATAGTTCAATATCTTTAACTTGTTCATTAGCCGTTTCAATTATTTTATCAACATTGGCCTGTTCACAGTTGTTAAGTCTATTAGTCATATTCTTATGATCTCTATAAATTCTTATGTCTTCATAATAAAGTACAGCTTTAACAGCTCCAATAATTCTTAAAAAATCACCAATCTTTTCAGCTTCCTTAATATAAACCACATATCTATGTTCTCTATGTAGTATTTTACTGTTCAAATGAAAATAATTTAAACTTTTTTGAACAAACTGTGCATATTCCAAATTATCCAAATTAAATTCTAAATGATACCTCGAAGTTTTAGGATCATTCACACTAGCTTTAATTAAAAATAAACCTTTCAAATATGCCATCAATAAATCTTCATCCGCATATATAAAATTATCAGGTACATTACCATCTATACCTAAGGATTTTAAAATATCCGAAACTTTACTCTTAACCTCTAAAGTATAAAGCATATTCTTACTATAATTGTATCCTCTTCTCACACTTACCTTGGGATATACATTAAACAAATCTTTAAATAGTGAATAAATAAGTCGCGCTACCGAATTGTTTTCCGTCACAACTTTTATACCATCACTATAATCATTGTTTTGAACAATAGCTGATAACTCAGAAATTTTTTCAGTTTCTGATACATCTAACTTACTAACTTCATCCTTAACGGTAGCCGTAAACGACATCTAATCACCTCTAATCTAACAAATATGAAAGTATATCAATCGCCACTCTAAGTGTATTGTGTCTAATAGTACCATTTTCAATCACAATATAATCATTTTCAATCGTTTCTACTTCTAATTTATCTAAATTTTCATGATCGGCTATCACTAGATCTTTTTGCTCTGTTGTTTCATAATTTTTTACAATTTCTGGATCAATCTTACCATTATTTAAAATAACCGCATCAACTTTTCTTTTACCTAAATATTTATTCAAAAGTTTAACGTGATCACTAACTGTAAAATCATCTGTTTCACCTGGTTGTGTCATAATATTACAAACATAGATAATTTTAGCTTTACTATTATCTATTTCCTTCTTAACTTCCTTACAAAGTAAATTAGGAATAATACTAGTAAATAAACTTCCCATACTTAAAACAATCGCATCAGCTTCTCTAATAGCTTTCAAAACATCAGGATTAACCTCAGGTGTTTCTTTATAATAAACCGATTTAATCTTATCGTTATATTCAGTAATATGGTGTTCTCCCATAACTACTTTACCACTACTCATCTTACCCATTAAGGTAACATTATCCTCAGTTAAAGGTATAACTTTACCTTTCAATTTCAAAAGCGAATTAACAAGTTCAATACCATCAGATACATTACCTGTAATCTCTGCTGCTCCTGTCAAAAGTAAATTTCCTAAAGCATGACCATCTAAATCACTAGATGTATTAAATCTATAATCAAATAATTTTTTTATTTCTTCTTCATTTTCAGATAAACTAATCAAAACCTTACGAATATCACCAACTGCCGGTGTATGAAATTCCTCTCTAAGTCTACCTGTACTACTTCCATCATCACAAACAGATACAATAGCTGAAATATCAAAAGGTAACTTCTTAAGTCCCCGAAGCAAACAACTCATTCCTGTTCCTCCACCTAAAACTGCTAATTTCATAATCAACCTTCTTCCTTAATACTTAATGCGGCAACCGCACCATCACTTACAGCTGTCACAATCTGATAATAATCTTTATAACGAACGTCACCTACCGCATAAAGACCTTTCACACTACTCTCCATCTTATCATTAGTAACAATATATCCATTTTTCATCATTACATCCAAATCATCTAAAAAGTTAAGTTGTGGTGTTCCACCAATCGCAATAAACATTCCACTAACTGGTAATGTTTTTCCATCATCTAAAATAATACTAGATAAACTTTCATCATAGTCCAATTTACTTACATTAACATTTTTTAAAACTATAATATTTTCTTTTTCCTTAACCCTATTTTGAAGTACTTCGCTAGCTCTTAAATCGCGGCGAACTACCACATAGACTTTCGAACACAAATCAGATAAATATAGAGCTTCTGTTAAAGCCGCATCTCCACCACCAATTACTGCGACTTCTTTTCCTCTATAAAAAGCCCCGTCACAAACCGCACAATAACTAACACCTCTTCCGGTAAGTTCTTCCTCACCTCTTAAACCAAGTTTTCTAGGTGTTCTTCCGGTTGCCACAATGACATAATCCGCTTCCAATTTTTCTTTTTCCATCTCGACCACAAATTTATCATTCTTAATTACTTTCAAAACCTTATCCTTAATAATTTTAATACCTAAATCTTTAATCTGTTTACTCATTTTCAAAGCCAGTTCGCCACCATCAATAGACTCAAAACCTAAATAATTTTCTATTTTATTAGTTTTAAGGATTTCACCACCAGGAACTTCTTTTTCAATTAAAATCGCATCTATACCAGCTCGCTTTAAATACAAAGCCGCATTCATTCCAGCTGGACCCGCGCCAATAATTATACATTTACGCATTCTCATCACCCTCATACTTTTTAGATTTTTTTAAACTATAAACAAACAGAAAAGCTCCTATAATAATCATTGCTAAAGAAACTAGTTGTGCCACTCTAAGTGAGAAAAACATTAAACTATCTGTTCTCATTCCTTCGACAAAAAATCTTTCTATTCCATACCAAGCTAGATAAAAACTAGTTAAATAGCCAACTTTCATAAACTTTTTTCTTCTTAAAACAATCATAATGATAAAACCAATGAAACACCATACTGACTCATATAAAAATGTTGGAATATAATAATTACCATTTATATGCATTCCGTCAATTATAAACTGTGGTAAATATAAACTTTGTAAATGAGCCAGTGTCGTCACCGGACCATGCGCCTCTCCATTAAAGAAATTACCCCATCTGCCAATTGCTTGAGCTAAAATCAAACCAACAACTAAATAATCTAATATCTTAAGTAAATTAACTTTTTTCTTATAACATATAACTGCAATAGTTATTAAACCAGCTATTATTCCTCCGTGAATTGCTAGACCACCATTCCAAACTTTAAAAATTTCTATTAAATTATTTTTATAATAATCAAAATTAAAAATTACATAATATAAACGTGCCCCAACAATTCCAATAATTACACCTAAAAAAAGCAAATTAACCATAAAATCTTCTTCAAAGCCATGCCTTTTTGCTTCTTTTATAGCCAAATTTGAACCAACTAAAATTGCAATAAACAAAATTATCGAATACCAATGTATAGACACAATACCCAAATTAATTATCGGATCCATCTTGTCCTCCTTTAAATGTTAATCGTTTAAATAAAGTCATATCTAAAACAACATTCAAAACTGATATACATATAGCAACTAATACCGCAAACCAAATACCATATATACTAAAATGATTCCCTAAAATAAAACTAACAATCTTTAAAATAATTAAATTTATAAAAGGATAAAATAAGCCTAATGTAATTCCCGTAATTGGGATAGTGAGCCATACCAAAAACGGTTTGATTGTTTTATTTAGTAAGTAAATCAACACAGCTGCTACCAAACACCATAAACCATAATAAGAATTATCAATATAAAGCGTATTTTTAAATACCAGTGTCATAAGCATCAAAATCACTGTATAACCTAAAATACGAACAATCCAATCAAACAACTTTATAAAAAAGTTATGTTTACCTTTCTTCATATTTCTCACCACCCTCATTATAGCATATTCGAGTTAAAGAAACAAAAGCCCAAATAAAAAAATAAAGATTGAAAAACATCAATCTTTATTCACTTTGCATTTCAAATAATGCATCACGTAGTTCCATAGCTCTTTCAAAATCAAGATTTTTTGCAGCTTCCTTCATTTCATGTTCTAAATCAAACATTAATCTTTCTTTATCTTTCTTAGTCATTTTCTTTTCTTTCTTCTCTTTAATTTCAAACTTATTAGAAATAACTTCACGAATCTCTTTTATAATAGTCTTTGGAACAATTCCATGTTCTTTATTATAAGCCTCCTGAATACTTCTACGTCTATTTGTTTCTTTTATAGCCGCATCCATGGCCAAACTAATTTCATCCGCATACATAATAACCCGGCCATTTGCATTACGGGCCGCTCTTCCAATTGTTTGAATTAAACTTCTCTCACTTCTAAGGAAACCTTGTTTATCTGCATCCATAATTGCAATCAAACTAACTTCTGGAACATCGATACCTTCACGAAGTAAGTTAATACCGACAACTACATCGTATTTTCCAACCCTTAAATCATGAATTATCTGCATTCTCTCTAAAGTCTTAATTTCATTATGTAAATAAGCAACTTTAATATCTAAGTTTTTCAAATAAACCGATAACTCTTCTGCCATTCTAATTGTCAAAGTTGTAATCAAAGTGCGTTCATTTTTCTCAATTTGACTATGTATCTGACTAACCAAATCATCAATTTGATTCTTAGTTGGTTTAACTTCGATTTTTGGATCTAATAAACCAGTTGGTCTGATAATTTGTTCAGTAACCTTGTTATGAACTTTCTCCATCTCATAATCTCCAGGTGTTGCCGAAACAAATATTGCCTGTTTTATTTTACCTTCAAACTCTTCAAACTTCAAAGGTCTATTATCCAATGCACTAGGAAGTCTAAACCCATAATCAACTAATGCTTGTTTACGCATTCTATCTCCATTATACATTGCTCTAACTTGTGGAAGTGTAACATGTGATTCATCGACAACAAGTAAAAAATCATCGCCAAAAAAATCAATTAAAGTCGTTGGCATCTCTCCAGACTTTCTTAAAGAAAGTGGAGCGGAATAATTTTCAACTCCTCTACAAGAACCTGTTTCCGAAAGCATTTCAATATCATAATTAGTTCTCTCTTTTAATCTTTGATACTCGAGTAACTTATTTTCACTTTGAAATTTATCTAACTGCTCTTCTAATTCCTTTTTTATATTTTGGATTGCAATCTTTAATTTATCTTCATTTGTCACAAAATGACTGGCAGGAAATAATGTATAAGTTTTTTTATCATTTACTAAAGCTCCTGTAACTAAATCAAACTCACTAATTCTATCAATCTCATCACCAAAAAATTCAACTCTAATACCGTGTGAATGTTGACCTATTGGTACCACTTCAAGTACATCGCCATGAACTCTAAAAGTTCCACGTTTTAAATCAATATTATTTCTCTCATAAAGCATTTCAATTAATTTTTCAATAATTTGATCTCGATCAACCGTATCACCAACATTTAAGAAAAGTACTTTTTTTCGGTAATCCTCAATTTCACCAATACCATATATACAAGAAACAGACGCCACCACAATAACATCTTTATGAGCAAGTAAAGAAGCTGTCGCATAATGCCGAAGTTCATCTATCTCATCATTAATAGAAGCATCTTTTTCTATATAAGTATCAGTTTTGGCAACATATGCTTCTGGCTGATAATAATCATAATATGAGACAAAATAACAAACATGGTTATTTGGGAAGAGCTCTTTAAGTTCTCCATATAACTGTCCCGCTAGTGTCTTATTATGAGCTAAAACAAGTGTTGGTTTTTGTGTTTTTTGAATAACATTAGCTATCGTAAAAGTCTTACCAGTACCCGTTGCCCCCAATAATACTTGGAATTTCTTGCCTTCCTCTACTCCTTTAACAAGTTCATCTATTGCCTCTGGTTGATCACCACTAGGGTCAAATTTAGATACTAAATCAAACATAAACTTCACTTCCTCCCACAAACATTATAAAAAACACTTAATAAAAATTTTGTTATTTTTTATAAACTAATTTTTTTCTTTTCTCACAAAGTAAAATAGTTTTTTCATCTATCTCACCATTATAATATTTATTTAAAACCTGACTAAATATTTTATCTTCAGAAACATAATCAAATAAAGTCATACTAGATTTCAATTTCATAGCATCAATAGCTCCAAAAATATCCACAGGATTATCTATATTAAGTTTTAATAATTCAGAAGTTATCTCTCTTAATCTAAATCCTAATATTTCATTATCTAAATATGCTTTTGCCTCTTCTTCACCATCAATTCCATAATATTTTGAGGTTTCACTCATTCCAAGACCTTTAATTTGAGGAAAAATATACCACATCCAATGAGATTGTTTTCTTCCATTTTTTATTTCATTTAACGCTATTAAATAAGTATTTTCTTGAGCTTTTATAAATCTGTCTAATTGCTCCATAACAATCACCATCCAAATCTAAATCTTTTCATCATTATAGTATACCATGAAATTATAAACATAGGAAATCATACTATTTATATATATAAATTTCAAATTTTTAGATATAAGCTTAGTTCATTTTATTCTTACTTCATATTATAAAATGGAAGGAGGAAAAAGGTGAACGAAAATAATTATGAACAATTAAATGAAGAATTAAATAAATGCTATGACAGAACAGATAAAGATGAATGCTTGTGTAAAGTCATAGATTGCATATGTAAGAAAGGTAAACAAGGACCTACTGGACCAACAGGCCCTACCGGTCCTAGAGGTGCAACTGGTGCTACTGGTCTTCAAGGTCCAACTGGTGCTACCGGAGCCACAGGTGCAACTGGTCCTCAAGGTCCAACTGGTGCTACCGGTCCTCAAGGTCCTACAGGTGCAACTGGCCCAGCCGGGACTCCAGCAGAAAACTTCAACAGTTATGCCATGGTTCATGATGAAACAGATTCCGCTGTCCCTGTTGGTCAACCAGTAATGTTCCAAACAACAAACATTTCTAATAAAATTACTTATGATCCAAATACTGGTGACTTTTCAATACCAGAAGAAGGTATTTATATAGTTCACTGGTGGATTAACGTAAGACACAATGACAATCAAAATTCAAATTGTGAACCAAAAACAATTGGTATTGAATTCCATCAATTCTGGCCAAGTGATGTTTTAATTGCTCACTCTTCTACTCACAATAAACTAACTTGCTGTGACACCGGAACTGTAAGTGGTAATGCTATCTTTGCTGCTTTACCAGGAGCTAGCTATCGTTTCATTAATACATCTGACATCGACATTCGACTAGTACCAAATGATTTATATTCAGGTTCTGTATCAATCACTAGAATATTATAAACACAATACTCAAACAGTATGCTTAAAAGCATACTGTTTTTAGTATATATAAAGTAAAGTTTTAAAAAAATAAGACTTTTTTCGTTTCTTATTATTTAAAAATGCTATAATTATAATGGAGGTAAAATATGAAAGCAGCAATAATCGAAGATGTAAAAAAATTTAAAATTACTGATATTGAAAAACCAACACCTGATAATGAAAAAGTTATAATTGACATTATAAAAACGGGTATATGCGGTTCCGATATTCATAATTGGGACGCTGGAGAACCTAAAAGTTTAATCATGGGGCATGAATTTACCGGAAAAGTTAGTAATCCAGGTAATAGATATGACTTAAAAATTGGTGATAGAGTTACAGCTTTACCAATCTCACCATGTGGACATTGTGAAGCATGTGAAACCGGAAATCCACAATATTGTGCGGAAACATGGACACATGCCATTGGTTTATCATTAGATAATCCTGGTGGTCTAACCGCTACAATTGCTGTAAGACCAGATATGGTAATAAAATTACCAGACAATGTAACTGATGAAGAAGGCGCAATGATTGAACCTACTGCTGTTGGTCTTCATGCCGTTCATCTAGCAGATATCCGAGTTGGTGACAAAGTTTTAGTTGTTGGTGGCGGAATCATTGGACTAGTATCAGCGATGTTTGCTAAATTAGAAGGTGCAGAATATGTAGCTGTTAGCGAAACAAATCCAGCTAGAGGACAAAAATCAGTTAAATTAGGTGTTGCGGATGAATGGTTTGATGCTAAAAATCCAAATTTTATAAATAACATTATGACTAAAACTCAAGATGGATTTGATATCGTAATCGATTGTTCTGGAAACACCAAAGCTGTGGAAAGCGAGCTTATGAGTGTTAAAGCTGGTGGTACTATTGTTTTAGCTGGTGTTTCTCAAAAACCAATTGAATTCGCATCAGTAATCGCCGTAATGAAAGAAATAACTATTAAAGGATCGATCGCTTATACAAAAGAAGAATTCAAAAAATGTATTAGTTTAATTTCTAACAAAAAAATAGATGTTATGAAATTTGTTGATGACATTGTTCCATTAACTGACACTCAAAAAGCATATGAAAGACTTACTAGTGGAACTGATGATGCCGTTAAAATTATGGTTGATCCAAATCAATACTAAAAAATGGATTATAATCAATCCATTTTTATTTTACCTTTTTATCTTGAAGGCTATATATAGTTTCTCGTTCATAATCATCTCCAACATCAATTTTATCAGAATATATCCACATACTTAAATCACAAGGTAAACAAGTAATTGGTAAATTACAATTTTTCATAATTTCTCTTAAATAAGCATCTGTACCAATTCTCTCAAAATATTCACCATTTGATGTCCAAAGAGAAATACTATCATCTCCATTTGGAAAAATTTTTGAAATATAACTAATGAACGCTTTTTTAAACTTTTCTAATTCTTTTTCGGACAATAAAATAGAACCATTTCCCATTTGAACACTAATTTGATCTTTACCAGAATTCAAAATCGCATTAATCCAATATTCTGCTGCAAAATTTACTATTTCCTTATTTTCTAAATCAGCTTTTTGTTTTATATCAAATATTCCTAAAGCTTTTTTATTTTCTACTTTACCTATTTTCATGATAATTCCCCCTTTAAATAACGAGGTATATTATATAACTTCCCAAAAATTTGTCAAATTTAACTCTTATCTAACATTTCTTCAAAATTATTCTCTATAAAACTATCATCGTTCATCATCTTTTCCACATACTTATTAAAACTATTTTTATTAATTTCATCATTATTTAAAATTTTAGAATAATTAGGATAATTATCCACAATATTATTTCTATTTACATAATAAGATGAACCACTAAAATTATAAGTAATACTATCTAAGTTATCAATTAAACTAAATAAAGCAACACTATTATATATCAATGCTTTATTAACATATAAATCAGCATTATAATACCACTCTGTCATATAATAATTTATTATTAAATTAGTCCCATCAATCTCAAAAGCATAACCATAACTCGCAAGAGGTAAAGAATTAATTAAATTACCGGTATTACTATTATTACCTAAATACTTATTTTTGTATTTTATCAGATTATCAATACCACTAACATTCCTATTAAAAGGACTTTTTGGTACTGTGAAAACATTATATTTTTTTGAATTATCCACAATATAATATTCGTTTGGAGTATCATGGTTTATTCTAAACACCTTATAAAATAAAGTATTGTATTCTATTACATCTTCGCTAGTATAAGTAACTGATAACCTAAATCTTGGAACACTTTTGTTTTTTATTACATTTAAATAATCAAAAAACAATAAAAGACCTAAAGATAAAACTGTAACTCCTAAAGTCAAGATCCATTGCCAAATAACTTTATATTTTTTTAAACATCTATTAAATCCAGTTATAAACATACATAATCCAATAGACGTATAAATAGATCCCCAACTACTTTCTGGTGAAGTTACTAGCAAAGCCGAGATAATTAAAAATAAACCCAAAAACATTAAAATAATATAAACATTTTTTAAAACTTTATTAATGACCAAATTAGAATAATTAGTAATATTTGATATGTTTTCGTCAGCCTTTTGCACATTAATATCCTTCTCACCACTTAGAAGTTCATTTAATGAAATATCTAAAGCCTCACTAAGTGGTTTTAACAAAGATAAATCCGGCATGTAATTGCCATTTTCCCATCTTGATATAGTTTTATTAGTAACTCCTAAAATTTTAGCCAACTCTTCTTGTGTCATATTTTTTTCTTTTCTCATTCTTGCAATAAACTTGCCAATTTTTAAAGTATCCATTTTCTCACCTCAAAAAAAGAATATCAAAATCTATACAATTTTAATACCCCACAAATAGCGAATAACGATTTTACAGTTACATATTTTTACATTTTATTACTTTTTATTTTAAAATATCTTAATTTTTTCAAAAATACAAAAAAATATTAATAAAATTTAGTAATTATATTAAAAATGTAAAAGGTAATATTATCAAAAGATTATGACAGAACTCGCAAAACTGTAAATGAAGTGTAAATTATTTTTTTCTTATTTTAAGTTCATCATCATCTTCTAAATAACCAATTAATAAAGAAGAATTATCATCATGATTTTTTACATTTTCTATTACCTTTTTCTCATCATAATTTGCGTAACAATACTTACAAAAGTGTTTACAAGTATTATAAACTCCAATATCAACCATTTCCACACATCCACAATTACGTGCTTTCCACCTTGGAAACTTCTTTCCAGTTAAACTCAAAGCAAGTTCTTTTGAAACACAAGGATTAGAAATAAAACCATACTCAGATAAATCATTTTTCTCATAACACGTTTGAACTATCATTCCATTTCCTCTGGCTATTCTACTAAAATTTTCACCGATAATTTTATAAATATTATCATCAATTTTATGAAGTCTTAATACCTTCATATTATTTCTGACATTTTTATAATTATCGACAAAAGACACAATAATATGTTTTATATATCCATTAAGTTTAGTACATAAACTCTCAAAAGATTTAATATGAAAATTCACATCATACCTATCATTTATCAAAATAGGATCATATCTCACATACACATTATCCGCACCAATTATCCTGGATAATCTTTTAATAGTTTCTATAATTTTACCTTTAGGTATTACATTAGGTTCAATATCCTTACCATAAGGAGTTAAAGTTACATGAAAAATAATCGATTTATTAATCTTATCTAAATCGTTTAAAATAGGAATAGGATTTTTCGTACAAAAAACAATCAAATCCACATCATCAAAATATATTCTACTAACTAACTTAGGATAAAAAGGATTACGCACATCCACATAACCATCGTTATATCTATTCATAAACCACTTGCTATAAAAAGCTACTATATCTGTCCTACCACTAACATTTAATATCATAATATGATTATACCAAAAAAATTAGGAATTAACCTAATTTATAATATTCTTCAGCACTAACTTGTTCACACCACTCGTTTAAAGTATCTTCACCAGGAACTTTAAACCAACTATCTTTTTTAATGCCATACCAATACTTAACATTTGCAGGTATTGTAATAATCTTACCAGGTTCTAGCGAAACAGCGTATTTACCTTCCCCTTGATACCATCCATATCCTGCTATACAGATAAGCAATTGTCCACCACCTTTAGATACATGATGAATATGCCAATTATTTCTACATTCTGATTCAAAAGTAACATTTAATAAAAATAAACTTATTTATTTTGAAACAGTAAGTGGATTTAAACAACTTTGAGCAATAAAATACTGTGCAAAAATATTATTAGATTCACCTAATCCAAATACATTTGCTTTTTCAAATTCTTCTTTATTCGTATTTATACCTCAAACATATATTCTAATACATAAAATCAACTCTAGGTCAATACATTTTATAAAGTTAAACTATATAAATACAATTATTTTTTTAAAGTATAAATATGTGATGGTTCATTTTTCACATTATCATCCAATGTAAAATAAATTCTATCAAATTGTAATTTAATAATATTACCATCCTTTAAAACTTGCATAATCACGCATCCCGGAAGTCCAACCTCTTCATTTGTATGAATTATATTATAACTTAAAGTCGGTAAATATATCATCCTCTGATTAAAATGTGAAATATGAGAATGACCTTTTATTGTTAAAGAATATGGTATTAAATTAGATATATCATCATATTTTGATATAGTATGCCAAGGAGCTATATCATGTTCTAAAAGAATCGGATATCCACAAACGGTAAAAAAAGCTGTACCATCTCCTATTAATACAACATTCTGCTTTTTATCTAATTCCTTAAAAAAATGAACATTTTGTTTTTCATAAAATTTATCATGATTACCAGAAATAACATATTGTGTTAGATAAGAAGTGGTAGGATAATCATTCAACACAATTTCAGCATTTTCTCTAGCTTCAATCTCATTTTCAAACCATTTAGGTTCACCGTTTTTAGTACATCTTCCATCACTAATATCTCCAGCATGAATTAAAGAATGAATCCCATTATATTTACAATAATCAAGCACAAATTGAAAATAATCATCCCGCTGATATGTTCTACCCATGTGTGTATCTGAAATAAGCATAACTTTTCCTTCAGTAATATCAATCATACTTGCATTTTCTATATATATTTTTTTTATTATTTCTTGTTCTTCTATATTTAATTGTGCTGTGTTAAAATACAATTGTTCATCGAGAATTTCATTTAATTCATATTTATATAACCCATATTTCATTTGCACAAAGTTAAAATTCTCACCATTTACAAGATCTCTAATAATTTCTACATTCATAACAAGCACCTCTGCGGGATATTTTACTAAAAAAATTCATCTTTTTCAATACATTATAAAAAGATACATGTCTTTAACATATATCTTCATCTTTATAAACCAAATTAGCTACTTTTCCTATATTCAACCTTATATCACCTCCTTAAAATTGTTATATAATCTAGACCTAACTCTAGGTCAAGAAAAAAAGAAATATTATTTCAATATTTCTAATCTCCAAACATATCGAAGATTTCCCCAAAAATAGATTCTTTTTTCTTCTTCGTATGTTTTCCATTTTTTTCATATTTTGAATTTTTATCATGTTTGTCATAATCACGAGTATCATAATCATGACTTATAACTTCGTTTTCCTTTTCTATTAATTGTTCAAGTTCGCCCCTATCAAGCCAAATTCCACGGCATTCAGGACAATAATCAATTTCAATTCCTTTCTTTTCGCTCATAAGTAAAGTAACATCTTTACATACTGGGCATTTCATATAATTCCTCCAATCTATATCTAATATACCATACTTTTATGATATATTAATGAAAAAATTAATATTTTATAAAAGAATATCTACTTTTATATTGCTATCCACATTTTCTATAAACTTATTTAAATCGTTCTCATCACCAACTACCATTCCATAGTGAATAGGTACTACAACCTTTGGTTTTAATTTATTCACAAACTCACTTGCTTCCAATGCATTCATTGTATAAGTACCCCCAATAGGAATAAAAGCTATATCTACATTTATACTTAAATTTTCATCAAGCCCATCAGTATCACCAGCAATATAATATGTTTGACCTTCAAACTCTATTACATAACCTACCCAATTATTTTCTTTAGGATGAAAAGGTTTAGTAATATTATAAGCTGGAACTGTTTTAAACTTTATCACACCAAAATTATATTCATCATAAGGTTTTACTTTAAACACATTAGACTCTTTAAAACCCATTTCTAAACAATTATCATATATATCATAAGGACAAATAATCACAGTGTTATCGTTTTTAATATTTAAAATATCTTCCTTAGAAAAATGATCGTAATGACTATGTGTTATAAAAATATAATCCGCATCATACTTCTTATCCATTTTTATTGGATCAAAATAAATTTTGACATTACCACTAATTAAAATACTACTTTGAATATTTAATGATATCATAAATCCTCCTTATATTAAATCATTTTCTTTCAAAAAATCATTAGCAACAACCTCTGGATTTTCACCAAGTTCATCTACCTTATAATTTAATTTTTGAACACTTTCATTAGTTAAATATCCACCTAAATTGTTCATTAACCCTTCGATTTCTGGATATTCATCTAATACTGAATTTCTAATCACAGGAACTGCATAATAAGGTGGGAAAAATTTTTTGTCATCTTCTAAAACCACAAGTCCAAACTTCTGAAGTAATCCATCAGTTGTAAAAGCATCAATCACTTGACTATTATCATTCATTAAAGCCGTATATCTTGGACTACCATCAATTGCAATAACATCCGCAAAATTTAAACCATAAACTTTAGAAAGTCCAGATAAACCATCTTCTCTATTCACAAATTCAAGTGTAGGTGAAATCTTAAGCTGACTAGAATAAGGCACCAAATCAGATATTGTCTTTAAATTATATTTTGAAGCCGTATCAGAACGTACCGCCAAAGCATAAGTATTATTAAAACTCATTTGGTTTAAAACTGCAAGATTATATTTACTATTAAACTCAGACTTAACTGTTTCATAGACCTTATTCACATCACTAATTGGCGAATACTTTAAAATATCCGTATAATCAGTACCCAAATAGTCAATATATAAATCAATATCTCCTCTTTGAATTGCGGAAAAGACCACTTGTGCCCCTCCTAAATTACATTTTCTATTAACCTTAATATCCGTATTAGCTTCTATATAATCAGCCGTCATTTCACATAAAATATTTTGTTCAGTAAAATCTTTACCACTTACCGTTATTGTTTTAGTATTACCATCACTAACCTTAATTGTACTTAAAAATACAAGTCCAACTAAAAGCAAAATAATTACTAACATAATCTTCTGTTTCTTGCGCTTCTTTAAAACCTCTTCTCTAGATATTTCTTTCATTTGTAAGCTAACAGGCGTTACTAATTTTTCAATTAAGCCAAAGAAATAGTCGACAATCAAAGCCAAAATACAAGCTGGAATAGCCCCTGCTAATATTTGATAATTATTAACTGTTCTAATACCAGAGAATATCAAATATCCTAGTCCTCCACCACCAATAAAAGCTGACATTGTCATTAACCCTACAGCCGAAACTGCTGATATTCTAATACCTGCCATAATAACCGGTAAAGTTTGCGGAATTTGAATTTTAAATAAAATCTGACTTTTAGTAAGACCAATACCTCTAGCTGATTCAATCATTGTATCACTTATACCATTAATTCCCGTATAAGTATTCTTAATAATTGGTAGTAATGAATATAAAATTACCACAATAATCGCCGGAACTGTTCCAATTCCTACAAATGGAATTAAAAAACCTAATAATGCCATCGAAGGAACAGCTTGAATTACTGAAGATAATCCTAAAATAGGTTTATCTAATTTCTTAATATAACTAATTAAAATTCCAATTGGTACCCCAATTAAAATAGAAAAACCAACAGCTATAAAAGTAAGTTCAATATGTTCTAAAAATAAAGAAATAATTTGTTCATGATTTTGAATAATATAATCTATAAACTCCATATTATTCCTCCTCTTCCAAGAACTGTTGACTTAATGCCATAATCAAACTGCTTCTAGTAATAAGTCCACATAATTTATTATCATCATCTAAAACCGGAATGTTAGAAAGTCTACTTTCCGTAACTAACTTAGCAAGTTCTACAATTGAATCTTCTTTTTTTACCGTTGGTATATCTTTAAGCATATATTCTGAAGCCTCTTTTTTCAAACTAGATTTATCGGTCAAACTCTCCGCATACAAAACACCCAAAAACTTCTTATTTTCATCAACCACCATTAAACTATCGACTTTCATCATCTTCATTTTATTCAAACAATAAAACACCGTATAATTTGGAAAACAAGTAACCGGTTTATCGATCATTATATCAGCCACTTTAATATATTTTGGACTAGTCCAAATTCGCTTTTTACCGACAAAAGCCTTTACAAAATCATTAGCTGGATGTTTCAAAATATTTTCTGGTACATCATATTGTACAAGTTCACCATTATCAAATATTGCAATTTTATCAGCTAGTTTAATCGCCTCATCCATATCATGCGTGACAAACACAATTGTCTTATGTAATCTATTTTGTAATTTTAAA